>CAUTRO010000112.1:0-4897 GCA_963540685.1 uncultured Streptococcus sp. | reverse complement strand
ACTTTCTCCAGTCATCCAGGTCGTTTGACAAAGGGATACGCGTATCCAACCAAAATTGCTCGGTCAGTTTTTCCCAGGTCGATTTATCGATGACATCTTCGATAGCATTCCAGTTAATGGCTTTGTAATATGTTTCCATTTGCATCACTTTCTTTTTCTATTCATTCAATCGTTACTATTCTACCATAAATTGATAGAATACCGCATAAAAAGTCGGCGAACCGACTTTTGATAGCTGTCTAGGATAGCGGATTAGATGACACAGCTTTCACATTGGTTGGCGCCAACTTCTCCACCATCATCTGTAAAGGTACGGACGTAGTAGATAGACTTGATTCCCTTATTAAAGGCGTAGTTGCGAAGGATAGACAAGTCACGCGTGGTTTGTTTATTTTCAGTTTTCCATTCGTAAAGGCCTTTTGGAATGTCACTGCGCATGAAGAGAGTCAGTGAAAGCCCTTGGTCTACGTGCTCAGTTGCGGCAGCATAGACATCGATGACTTTCCGCATATCCATATCGTAGGCAGAAGTGTAGTAAGGAATCGTTTCCGTTGACAATCCTGCTGCAGGGTAGTAGATCTTCCCAATTTTCTTCTCTTGTCGTTCTTCAATCCGTTGTGTGATTGGGTGGATAGAAGCAGATACATCGTTGATGTAGCTGATAGAACCATTAGGTGCCACAGCCAAGCGGTTTTGGTGGTAAAGGCCATCTGCTTTCACTTTATCACGAAGTTCAGCCCAATCTTCTGCACTTGGGATGAAGATGTCTTTAAAGAGTTCTTTGACGCGATCAGATTTTGGAACAAACTCCCCAGTCACATACTTATCAAAGTAGCTACCGTTTGCGTAGTCTGATTTTTCAAAGTTGTGGAAGGTAACGCCCCGTTCACGCGCGATGTTGTTTGATTCTACGAGAGTCCAGTAGTTCATGAGCATGAAGTAGATGCTAGTGAACTCAATAGACTCAGGTGATCCGTATTCGATCAATTGTTGGGCAAGGTAGCTGTGAAGTCCCATAGCTCCAAGTCCAAATGTATGAGCTTGACTGTTTCCGTGGTCGATCGTAGGAACAGCGACGATGTGAGAACTATCGGTTACGAAAGTCAAAGCACGAACCATGGCACGAATGGAACGACCAAAGTCAGGTGAGGTCATCATGTTGACCACGTTGGTTGAACCAAGGTTACATGAAACGTCAGTACCCATTTGAACAAATTCTTGCGCATCGTTGATCAAGCTTGGTTCTTGAACCTGAAGGATCTCTGAACACAAGTTACTCATGATGATTTTTCCATCAATTGGGTTTGCCCGGTTAGCAGTATCGATGTTAACTACATAAGGGTAACCAGATTCTTGTTGCAATTTAGAAATTTCAGTTTCCAAATCACGGGCTTTGATTTTTGTTTTGCGAATGTTTGGATTAGCGACCAACTCATCGTATTTTTCAGTGATGTCAATGTAGTTGAATGGTACTCCGTATTCACGCTCTACAGAATATGGGCTGAAGAGGTACATTTCTTCATTCTTACGAGCCAACTCATAGAACTTGTCTGGTACGACGACACCAAGTGAAAGGGTCTTAACCCGGACCTTTTCATCGGCATTTTCTTTCTTAGTAGAAAGGAAGGCGATAATATCTGGGTGGAAGACGTTGAGGTAAACAACCCCAGCCCCTTGACGTTGACCCAATTGGTTTGAGTAAGAGAAGCTATCTTCAAAGAGTTTCATAACAGGAACGACCCCAGAAGCAGCTCCTTCATAGCCCTTGATCGGTGCTCCAGCTTCACGAAGGTTGCTGAGGGAGATCCCAACCCCACCACCGATACGAGAAAGTTGAAGGGCAGAGTTGATAGAACGTCCGATCGCATTCATATCATCGGTTACTTGGATCAAGAAACAAGAAACCAATTCTCCGCGGCGGGCACGACCAGCGTTTAAGAAAGAAGGAGTAGCTGGTTGGTAGCGTTGGTGGATGATTTCGTTTGCAATATCTCTCGCGATAGCTTCATTTCCATCTGCAAAGTAGAGAGCATTGAAAAAGACGCGGTCTTCCATGCTTTCGAGATAGTATTCTCCATCATTTGTTTTCAGCGCATACTGGTTATAGAATTTATAGGCAGCCATGAAGGACTTGAATTGGAAGCTTTGGTCTTTGATAAATTGATAAAGTTCTTCCAAGAATTCTGGACGATATTTCTTGATAAAGGCTGTTTCGATATAGTTGTGTTCAATAAGGTAGTCGATTTTATCCGTTATTGAATCAAAGGCCATAGTATTTGGCACAACATTTTCTTTAAAGAAAGCATCTAAGGCTTCTTTGTCTTTATGAAGCATGATTTGACCGTTGACTGGACGGTTGATTTCATTGTTAAGACGAAAATATGTCACATCTTCAAGAGATTTTAATCCCATAATAATCCTTTTCTAGTTCAAAAAATGAAGAGGAGAAGTCCTCTCTTTACAAGTAAAAAGTCTAGTGTTAGGTTGCTAACGCTAGACCCCTATTTAAGCAAAATACTGTGTTTATTAAGAAAGTTTCTTCAACTTAGCTGGTTGAAAACCAGAAAATACTTCATCCGGTGTTTGAATAACTGGAGCAGCATTGAAGCCAAGGTTTTTAACATGTTCTACAAATTCTGGCTGTTCATCTAAGTTAATTTCGCGGTATTCCACGTGATTGCTATCGAGGAATCGTTTGGTCATTTTGCACTGAACACAATTATTTTTTGAATAAATGGTTACCATTTCTTTTTCGTTCTCCTATCGAAATATAAATCTGTAAACAGTATAAACAAAATCCAGCAACTTGTCAACAAAATAAAACTAAATATTGTGCAAAGAGATGAAATGGGGTTTTTAAAACACAATATATTGTGGTGGACAGGAATTGAGAAATTCCAAGAAATGGGATAGGAATAGGCTTTAAAGCATCTTTAATTAGTTATAATTTTTTGGTGAATCAATATCCTGTGGTTCAGTTGCTTCTTTTTATTTGAAAGCGAAGGAAAATGTTACTTATAATATAGTAGAAAATTGAAAAGATATTTTCTCCGTTCTTCAGTAGCTTCTTTGAATGTATCTAAATTGGGATTTTTCGCAGTCTTTTTCTGTAAGTCAGTGATAAAAATCTTGAAAAAAATTTCAAAAGATGATATAATACCAAATTGTAAGGGTTATCAAAAGGTAACTCAAAAACTATTTTTTAAAAGGAGAGTCCAATTATGGCTTCTAAAGATTTCCACATCGTGGCAGAAACAGGTATCCACGCACGTCCAGCAACTTTGTTGGTTCAAACTGCTAGCAAATTTGCATCAGACATCACTCTTGAATACAAAGGTAAATCAGTTAACTTGAAATCAATCATGGGTGTTATGAGCCTTGGTGTTGGTCAAGGTGCTGACGTTGTAATTTCTGCTGAAGGTGCTGACGCTGATGATGCGATCGCAGCTATCTCAGAAACAATGACTAAAGAAGGATTGGCTTAAAAATATGACAAAAATGCTAAAAGGAATTGCAGCATCTGACGGTGTTGCCGTTGCTAAGGCATATTTGCTCATTCAACCAGACTTATCATTTGAGACTGTTTCAGTCGAAGATACAAGTGCAGAAGAAGCTCGTTTGGATGCAGCTCTTGAAGCTTCACAAAACGAGCTTTCTCTTATTCGGGAGAATGCAGTAGCAAGCCTTGGTGAAGAAGCAGCGCAAGTTTTTGATGCGCATATGATGGTTCTCGCTGACCCTGAAATGATTGGTCAAATCAAAGAAACGATTCGTACGAAAAAAATCAATGCAGAGGCTGGCTTGAAAGAAGTCACTGACATGTTCATTGCAATCTTTGAAGGAATGGAAGACAATCCTTACATGCAAGAACGTGCAGCAGACATTCGCGATGTTACCAAACGTGTCCTTGCCAACTTGCTTGGTAAGAAATTGCCAAACCCTGCTTCTATCAATGAAGAAGCAATCGTAGTAGCGCATGACTTGACGCCATCTGATACAGCTCAGTTGAACAAAAAGTACGTAAAAGCTTTTGTTACGAATATCGGTGGACGTACTAGTCACTCGGCGATCATGGCGCGTACGCTTGAAATCGCAGCAGTTCTTGGTACAAACAACATTACAGATCTTGTAGAAGATGGTGATGTTTTAGCAGTTTCAGGTATTACTGGTGAAGTCATCATCAACCCAAGTGAAGAACAAATCGCAACATTTAAAGCGGCTGGTGAAGCTTATGCAAAACAAAAAGCTGAATGGGCTCTCCTTAAAGATGCGAAAACAGTAACTGCTGATGGCAAACACTTCGAATTGGCTGCTAACATCGGTACTCCTAAAGACGTTGAAGGGGTGAATGATAACGGTGCAGAAGCAGTTGGTCTCTACCGTACTGAATTCTTGTACATGGATTCTCAAGACTTCCCAACTGAAGACGACCAATACGAAGCTTACAAAGCAGTTCTTGAAGGTATGAACGGTAAACCTGTTGTAGTTCGTACAATGGATATCGGTGGGGATAAAGAACTTCCTTACTTTGATCTTCCTAAAGAAATGAACCCATTCTTGGGTTACCGTGCTTTACGTATCTCAATCTCTGAAACTGGTAACCAAATGTTCCGTACACAATTGCGTGCTTTGCTTCGTGCATCTGTTCACGGTAAATTGCGGATCATGTTCCCAATGGTTGCTTTGTTGAAAGAATTCCGTACTGCTAAAGGGATTCTTGAAGAAGAAAAAGCAAAATTGGTTGCTGAAGGTGTTGCCGTTGCAGATGATATCCAAGTAGGTATCATGATTGAAATTCCAGCTGCAGCGATGCTTGCTGACCAATTTGCTAAAGAAGTTGATTTCTTCTCAATTGGTACAAATGACTTGATCCAATACACAATGGCTGCTGACCGTA
>CAUTRO010000111.1:0-4901 GCA_963540685.1 uncultured Streptococcus sp. | reverse complement strand
GAAACTGAAGAAGATTTATTTGGTGAACAAGCAGTTCTTTGTGGTGGTTTGACCGCTCTTATCGAAGCTGGTTTTGAAGTTTTGACCGAAGCTGGGTATGCTCCAGAATTGGCCTACTTCGAAGTACTTCACGAAATGAAATTGATCGTTGACTTGATTTACGAAGGTGGATTCAAGAAAATGCGTCAATCAATCTCTAACACTGCCGAATACGGTGACTATGTATCAGGTCCACGTGTTATCACTGAGCAAGTGAAAGAAAACATGAAAGCAGTTCTTGCTGACATTCAAAATGGTAAATTTGCCAATGACTTTGTGAACGACTACAAAGCTGGACGTCCAAAACTTACTGCTTACCGTGAAGAAGCTGCGAACCTTGAAATTGAAAAGGTTGGTGCTGAATTGCGTAAAGCAATGCCGTTCGTTGGTCAAAACGACGATGACGCCTTCAAAATCTACAACTAATTGTCTGTAGAAGACTAAGCAAGTTGGGACACCCTGGCTTGCTTTTTTCATCAAAACACAGCAACAGAGGTATGAAATGATAAGAGCAAAAGATGTGGCTAAGGCCCATAAAATATTAAGAGGAGTCGTTGTTAATACGCCTCTTGAATACGACCACTATTTATCTGAGAAATATGGGGCAAAGATTTATTTGAAAAAAGAAAATGCCCAACGCGTTCGTTCTTTCAAGATTCGTGGTGCTTACTTTGCGATCTCTCAATTATCAAAAGAAGAGCGTGAGCGTGGGGTAGTGTGTGCATCTGCGGGAAACCATGCGCAAGGGGTCGCTTATACGTGTCACGAGATGAAAATTCCAGCGACCATTTTTATGCCCATTACAACACCGCAACAAAAAATTGGACAAGTTCGTTTCTTTGGTGGGGATTATGTAACAATCAAGTTGGTCGGAGATACTTTCGACGCTTCAGCCAAGGCGGCACAAGAATTTACTCTTGCAGAAAAGCGGACCTTTATCGACCCGTTTGATAATCCAGACGTACAGGCTGGTCAAGGGACGGTTGCCTACGAAATCCTTGAGGATGCTCAGAAAGAGTCGATAGCCTTTGATGCCGTCCTTGTTCCTGTCGGTGGAGGAGGCCTCATTTCAGGTGTTTCTGCCTATATCAAAGAAACGGATCCTCGAATTGAAGTCATTGGGGTAGAGGCCGAGGGGGCCCGCTCTATGAAGGCTGCTTTTGAAGCAGGTGGCCCCGTCAAATTACCAGAAATTGATAAGTTTGCAGATGGGATTGCCGTGCAAAAGGTAGGACAATTGACTTATGAAGTGACCCGTCAGCATGTTGAAACACTTGTCGGTGTTGATGAAGGATTGATTTCAGAAACCTTGATTGATCTTTATTCCAAGCAAGGAATTGTTGCCGAACCAGCGGGAGCTGCCAGTGTAGCTTCCCTAGAAGTTTTGCGCGAATACATCAAGGGGAAAACGATCTGTTGTATTATCTCCGGTGGGAATAATGACATCAACCGCATGCCTGAAATGGAAGAGCGTGCCTTGATCTACGATGGCGTAAAACACTACTTTATCGTCAACTTCCCACAACGTCCAGGTGCCCTTCGCGAATTTGTAAATGATATCCTAGGTCCAAATGATGATATCACGCGTTTTGAATACATCAAGCGCGCTAGCAAGGGAACAGGCCCTGTCTTAATCGGGATCACTTTAGACAATAAACATGACTATGCAGGCTTGATTAACCGGATTGAGCGTTTTGACCCTTCCTTCATTAATTTGAATGGAAATGAAACCCTTTATAATATGCTAGTCTGAGGGTAGTAGAGAAAGAACCGATAAGAAGGCAATATATTTTTATGGAATATATTGCTTTTTTAGGAAAACTTGTGATATGATATGCATACATTAAAAGGAGGAATATAAAATGCCTGGATTTTTTATCTTTATTTTATTCTTACTGCTGGTAGCTGGGCTCATCGTTATTAGCTCGCTATATGTGGTCAAGCAACAATCGGTTGCGATTATCGAACGTTTTGGTCGCTATGAAAAGATTAGCAATAGTGGGATTCATATGCGGGCGCCTTTTGGAATTGACAAGATTGCTGCACGCGTCCAACTACGTCTTTTGCAAAGCGAGATCATTGTCGAAACCAAGACGCAAGACAACGTATTTGTTACCATGAATGTGGCTACTCAATACCGTGTGAATGAAAATAATGTTACGGATGCCTACTACAAACTCATGCGTCCAGAAGCTCAAATTAAGTCATATATTGAAGATGCGCTTCGCTCGTCTGTTCCTAAGTTAACCTTGGACGAATTGTTTGAGAAAAAAGATGAAATCGCCCTTGAGGTTCAACGACAAGTAGCGGAAGAAATGTCAACTTATGGATATATTATTGTCAAAACTTTGATTACGAAAGTTGAGCCAGATGCTGAAGTGAAGCAATCCATGAACGAAATCAATGCGGCGCAAAGAAAGCGTGTGGCTGCTCAAGAATTAGCAGAAGCAGACAAGATCAAGATCGTTACTGCCGCAGAGGCAGAGGCGGAAAAAGACCGTTTGCACGGGGTTGGTATTGCCGAGCAACGGAAGGCCATTGTCGATGGATTGGCAGACTCTATTAAAGAGTTAAAAGGTGCTAATGTAGACTTAACCGAAGAACAAATCATGTCTATTCTCTTAACCAACCAGTATTTGGATACCTTAAATAATTTTGCTGATAAAGAAGGGAATAATACGATTTTCCTACCAGCAAACCCGGATGGCGTCGAAAACATTCGTACACAAATATTATCAGCCCTGAAAGCAAAGTAAACTTTTTCTCATTTTTTAAAAAAGGTTCGTATTTTCAGCGATTTTAGTTGACAAAATGTGCAAAAAAATTTATATTAGTATTGGAAATAATAATATAGGAGAAAGATAATGGCTAAATCGAACTTTGAAAAAGTAGAATCAGTTGTTGGATGGGTACGTGATAAGAAAATTACGGGGTACCGTATTAGTAAAGAAACGAATGCCCGTGAAATGTCTATTATTGCCTTAGCTCAAGGACGTGCGAAAGTGAAAAATATCTCCTTCGAAACGGCACTTGGATTGATTGATTTTTATGATAAAAATCATCAAAAATTTGAAGATTAATTTGTTGTTCCAATTTAAAGTCAGAGAGAAGAATCTCTGGCTTTTTTCTATGTTTGAAAAGAAAAAGCAAGCATAAAAAACAGCTTGCTGACACAAAGGCCAGCAAACTGTTATAGAGTATTAGTTTAAGAAGCGTTGAAGGAATTCTTTGGTCCGTTCTTCTTTTGGATGGCTAAAGATTTCTTTTGGATCACCTTGTTCAGCGATCACGCCTTTATCCATAAAGATAACGTGGCTGGAAACATCACGGGCAAATTCCATTTCGTGAGTCACCACGATCATAGTAAGACCTTCTTTAGCCAAGTCCTGCATGATCTTCAAAACTTCCCCAACCATTTCAGGGTCAAGGGCAGAAGTCGGTTCATCAAAGAGGATAGCATCCGGATCCATGGAAAGGGCCCGAGCGATAGCCACCCGTTGCTTTTGTCCTCCTGAAAGTTGTTTTGGACGGGCAGCCCAATATGGTTCGCCCATGCCAACTTTCTCCAAGTTGGCCTTAGCAATTTTCTCTGCCGTTTCACGATCACGCTTGAGAACAGTTGTTTGTGCCACAATAGTATTTTCCAAGACATTTAAGTTTTCAAATAGATTGAAGCTTTGGAAAACCATGCCCAATTTTTCCCGATAGTGGGTGAGATCGTAATCAGGATCGAGAACGTTCTGTCCACGGTAGAGGATTTCTCCATCAGTCGGAGTTTCTAAGAGATTAATGGAGCGAAGGAAGGTAGATTTTCCGCTACCAGAGCTTCCGATAATGGAGATAACTTCGCCTTTCTCAACAGAAAGAGAAATGTCCTTCAAAACTTCGTTTTGACCGTAGGATTTTTTTAAATGTTTGATTTCAAGTATTTTTTCTGCCATTAGTTCACCTCTTTGACTTGCATTTGATTGGCACCAGTTGTATAGGTATCAGAGTCTAAGCGACGTTCGATGTAACGAAGGATACGGGTGATGGTGAAAGTCAGGATAAAGTAAATAATCGCAATAATGGTAAAGGTTGGGAAGTATTGGTAGTTTTGAGTTGCGACTGTATTTCCTGTAAAGTAAAGTTCGACCACGGAGATAACATTCAAGACAGATGTATCTTTGATGTTGATGACAAATTCATTCCCTGTCGCTGGCAAGATATTGCGTACGACCTGAGGAAGTACGACCTTGCGCATGGTTTGTCCATGGGTCATCCCGAGAGCGGTAGCCGCTTCAAACTGGCCAGTATCCACTGCTAAGATTCCTCCACGAACAATCTCACTCATATAAGCCCCTGTGTTGATCGAAACAATAAAGATAGCGGCCCAGGTACGATCCAAGGAAATGTTAAAGGCTTGGGCTGAACCGTAGAAAATTACCATGGATTGAACGATCATCGGAGTTCCACGGAAGATTTCAATGTAGACATTGATGAACCAGCCAAATAATTTTTGCAAGGTAGCTAGAGCCTTGTTCTTAGACGTAGGAGCAGTCCGGAAGACACCGATTAACAAACCGATGATCAGACCAGCAATGGTCCCTGTCATGGAGATTAATAGGGTCATTCCAGTTCCTCGTAAGAACTGCGGGCCATTATCTTTCAAAATCTTCATCATTTGGCTGAAGAAAGTCTGCTTATCATCGTTAGCATCGCTGGAAGCGGGTTGCTTTTCAATCATATCATCCATCAGTTTGACTTGGTCTTCAGACGAAATTTTAGCTAGTGTAGCATTGACTTGGTCGATTCGACTGTCACCTTTCTTCATCCCGATAGCAATAGTCGCATCTTCTTCCCCGACTTCAAAACCTTTTTTG
>CAUTRO010000110.1:0-5006 GCA_963540685.1 uncultured Streptococcus sp. | reverse complement strand
CAAGTTTTAATGCCGGCTTTCCAAGTTCTGTTTATGAGTTCGTGAAATCGGGACGTTATCCTCGTAAGGGTTGGTTTCGTCGGTTAAATCATCATGATGAGGAACACATTTTAGCTAGTTTAACGGCTGTTGGGATGTTAGAGCATCGTGATAAACCATTAGGGGCTCTGTCCGGTGGTCAGAAACAACGGGCGGTCATTGCACGAATGTTTGCGTCTGATCCAGATATTTTTGTGTTGGACGAACCGACTACTGGGATGGATGCTGGTAGCAAGGATGAGTTTTACGAATTGATGCACCACAGTGCCCACCACCATGGGAAGGCTGTTTTGATGATTACGCATGATCCCGAAGAGGTGAGCCATTACGCGGATCGCAATATCCACCTGGTGAGAAAACAAAATTCTCCATGGCGTTGTTTTAATGTCCATGAGAAGGATGGGGGTGAGGGCCATGCTTAGTTTGTTTCAGTATGATTTTATGCAACGGGCCTTGTTGGCGATGGTTGCCATGAGTCTCTTCTCTCCTATCTTAGGTGTATTTTTGATTTTACGTCGTCAGAGCTTGATGAGTGATACGCTGAGCCACGTTTCTCTATCAGGGATTGCTTTTGGCCTCTTCCTTGGTTTCTCTCCAACTCTTTCTACAGTCATTGTGGTGATTATTGCTGCTGTATTTCTAGAGTATTTACGAACAGTCTATAAAGATTTTATGGAAATCGGGACAGCGATTCTCATGTCGACCGGCTTGGCCTTGGCTTTGGTGATCATGAAGGGTGGCGGTAAAAGTTCCATGAGTTTGGACCAGTACCTATTTGGTTCTACTTTGACCATTACTGATGAGCAAGTGCTTGCTTTGTTTATCATTGCAGCCATTGTCCTAGTTTTAACGATTCTCTTTATTCGTCCTATGTATATCCTTACATTTGATGAGGATACAGCTTATGTAGATGGTTTACCAGTGCGTCTCATGTCTATTCTATTTAATATTGTGACAGGGGTGGCTATTGCTTTAATGATTCCGGCTGCGGGTTCTTTGTTGGTATCTACCATAATGGTCTTGCCGGCTAGTATTGCTTTAAAGCTAGGAAAGACCTTCCGTTCGGTCATGTTGTTGGCAGTGGTTATTGGTTTTGTTGGGATGGTCAGTGGTCTCATTCTTTCTTATTACCCAGATACACCGGTTAGTGCGACCATTACTCTCTTATTTGTATCCTTCTTTTTGCTATCAAATCTTTTTGTTAAATTTAGAAAATAGGTGATCTTATGAAAAAACTTGCATGGCTCATGTTAGCCTTCTGTAGTCTTCTTTTAGTAGCTTGTAGTGGTGGTCAAAATCAGTCAGGAAAATTGAAAGTCATGACTACTTTCTATCCTGTCTATGAATTTACCAAGCAAGTCATTGGTGACGAGGGAGATGTGGAGCTCTTGATTGGGTCTGGTTCGGAACCCCATGATTTTGAATTGTCTGCCAAGGGTCGCGCAAAAATCCAAGAGTCAGATGTCTTTGTCTATGAGAACGAGAACATGGAAACTTGGGTGCCTCAGTTGTTGAAATCAATGGACGGCAAGAAAACCAAGGTTGTCAAAGCGACTGAAAATATGCTTCTTTTACCAGGTGGTGAAGAAGAGCATGACCATGAGGGAGGAGAAGAACACCATCATGACTACGATCCCCATGTTTGGCTGTCTCCACAGAGAGCCATTAAAATGGTAGAGACGATTCGTGATCAACTGGTGAAACAGTACCCAGATAAAAAAGATAGCTTTACAGCTAATGCTGACGCTTATATTGCTAAGTTGAAAAAATTGGATGACAGCTATACGAAGATCCTATCTGCAGCGAAACAGAAGAACTTTGTAACGCAACACGCGGCTTTCCGTTATTTGGCCTTGGACTATGGTTTGAATCAAGTCTCTATTTCAGGGTTGTCACCGGATAGTGAGCCGTCTGCGACTCGTTTGAGTGAATTGACGGAGTACATCAAGAAGAACGACATCAAGGTCATCTACTTCGAAGAAAATGCTTCTAAATCCTTATCGAAAACCTTGTCTGCTGAAACCGGTGTGGATCTAGCTGTTTTGAATCCACTAGAGAGCTTGACAGATGAGCAGATGAAAGATGGTGAAGACTACATCTCTATCATGGAAGCGAACCTCAAGTCTTTGGAGTTAACAACGACTCAAGCAGGGAAGGAAATCGCTCCAGAAGAGGAAGAAGATACCAAGACCGTAGCTAATGGTTACTTTAAAGATAGTGACATTAAAGACCGAACTCTTTCAGACTATGTAGGTGATTGGCAGTCTGTGTATCCTTATCTAAAAGATGGCACCTTGGATCAAGTTTTTGACTACAAAGCTAAACTAACCAAGTCCAAAACAGCTGAAGAGTATAAAGCTTACTACACCACAGGCTATAAAACAGATGTCGAACGGATTGTCATTACAGACAAAACCATGACCTTCTATAAAAATGGGGAAGAGAAGAAGTTCGAATACCGCTATGCTGGGAAGCATACGCTGACTTATACAAAAGGGAATCGTGGAGTGCGTTATCTCTTTGAAGCAACTGATCCGAATGCGGGTGAATTCAAATATGTTCAATTCAGTGATCATCAAATTGCTCCTAATAAGGCAGCTCACTTCCATATTTTCTTCGGTGGGGAAAGCCAAGAGGCTCTTTACAATGAATTGGAGAATTGGCCGACCTACTACCCAAGTGACTTATCCGGATTTGAAATTGCACAGGAAATGTTAGCCCATTAGTCAAATAGAAAGGAACCAACTGGTTCCTTTTTTAATAGTAACAGAAACTTGTCAATTTGCTAGAAAAAGGATAAAATTAGGCTTATAGAATAGATTGAATTAAGGGAGATTCATGATGAAAAAGTATCGTTTGCTATTGTTGTTTTCTGCTCTACTGTTTTTCCTTGGAGCCTGCGGGGAGAAAAAGCAGGAGACAGGGTCTGAAAGTAAAGAAAGTACGGTTCGTCAATCGAAGGACAGCTCAGCTTCTAGCGAAGCAAAGAAAGCTGAGAGTTCGAGTGATAAGAAAGAGAAAACAAAGATGGATATTGAAGCAATTGCTCAAGGGGATTATAGTAGCGTAGCTGGTGTCTGGCAAGATGACAAGGGGAATAAATTGGTCTTTGATCAAAATGGTTTGGTCTCTAACGAATATGAATCTTACGGCCTTTCCTTGACGGATTATGGGACTGTTTCGGGAGGAGTTTACGGAGGAGTCACAGGTGGATTTTTGATGGAATTCATCCCTGCCGGGCTTACGATTGATGATCAAACGGACGAAAATGGAGAAGTCGTCTTCCATGATGACTCTGATGCCAGCAAGGATCGCCTCTGGACTGGAACTGGGATGTACAGTTTTACGGAACAAGGGTCTTTCCTCTATAAGGTTGGAGATTAGGGAATATTAGTGCCATAGAAAAAAGAATGAAGAGTAGGAAACTCTTCATTCTTTTTTGTTTATTACAATTTAGGGAGCCAAGAAAGGTGGAAGTCCAGCTTCTCTGCTTTCAAGAGGTCTTGGTGGCTCACTCTGTCGATTCTGTTCCCATCAAGGGAAACATCCTGAAGGAAGTGTGCCTGGGCTGTGTGGGCTGTACGATGGATATGCAGCCAATTTTTCTCTTGAGGGAGATAGAGGCGCAGGTGTTTGAAGAGAGGAATCCCAAGGTCATAGACTGGTTTGCCTGGACAAGTCGGATAAAGTCCCAAAACCGACCAGATATACCAAGAAGATAGACTGCCATTATCTTCATCTCCTGGATAGGCCTGGAAGGTCGGTTGGAAGGCTTCCTTGCGAAGGGCTTGAATTAGTAAGCTAGTGTATTCTGGATGTTTGCTATAGCGGAAGAGGAAAGGTATATGGAAACTAGGTTGGTTCGAAATGGCAATTTGCCCAAAAGGAGCTTGGGCCATCTCACTCATTTCGTGAATTTCGTAGCCATAGCCCGTTACTTCATAATGCGGTGCTTGGGTTGCCAGTCGGATTAAGTAGTGGGTAAAGTCTTCTTCCCCTCCAAAGAGTTGCTTGAGTCCCTCGATATCGTGAAGGGCGCCTAAGGTTGCCTGAATGGCAGAGCACTCTGCATAGTCGCGTCCCCAACTGATGGGTGAGAAGTCTGGTCTGAAATGGCCCTTCTTATCTTTGGCCCGGATATAACCTGTTTCTGGATCAAAGAGGGTTCGGTAGGAAAGACTAGATTGGGCATATTCTCTGGCTAAAGCTTCCTTGCCAAGTAACTGGGCAGTTTGGGCGATACAAAAATCGCTATAGGAGAAGTCGATGGTATGGCTCACGCTTTCGTGATAGTCGGTGGATAGATAGCCTAAATCTTTGTATTCTTTAGCTCCTCGTCGACCGTAAT
This sequence comes from uncultured Streptococcus sp., assembly GCA_963540685.1. Classification (GTDB taxonomy): domain Bacteria; phylum Bacillota; class Bacilli; order Lactobacillales; family Streptococcaceae; genus Streptococcus. Next base: position 619 of record CAUTRO010000110.1, on the reverse strand, counting down.
GACCATTTGGGTCTTCCTTTCTAGCCGTATCCAGCATGGCTTCAAAAAGTTCCGTGTGGAGGTCGGGAGCCAGGTCTTTCTGAATGGCATCTGCAATGACCCCATCAATGAGTGTCCCGGGCATCATGCCTCTTTCGTCCGGCGCTAGCCACTTAGGGAGGAAGCCCGTATCCCGGTAATGGCTAAGGAAGCCTTCGAGAAATTCCTGATAGAGCTCAGGATAGACTAGGCTGTAGAGAGGAAAGGTGGTCCGGAAGAGGTCCCAGAAGCCCAAACTAGTGAAGTATTTTCCCTCTTGAATGCGGTTGTGGGCGAAGTCACGATGAACTGCTTTTCCTTTAGGGGTCACTTCATAACAAGTCTGAGGAAAGAGCAGACTACGATAGAGACAGTGATCGAAAAAGGTGCGATCCTCTCCGCCCGTATCTAAAATTTCAAATCGGTCCATTAGCTCTTGCCACTTGCGACCGGCTTTTTCTTTCATCTCTTCAAAGCTAGCTTTGGGGAGATGGAGTTGGGCTAACTCAGGGTTGATAAAGGAAGTTCCTAATCGAGCTTCTAGCGTGGGACTGTCAAACTCTAGGATCAAATCCTTCCCTAGCCAGTGAGTTTGAGTGAT
>CAUTRO010000109.1:0-5014 GCA_963540685.1 uncultured Streptococcus sp. | reverse complement strand
CCACCAACCCACAATAAGAGGGCCATGAGACTGGTAAAATGTCTGAAAAAGGTCAGCCAAATAGGTTCTTTCTTACTTTCTTTCAACTGGTTAGGACCATAGGTTGCTTGTCTCTTTTTTACTTCTTGTGAGTTTAAGCCTTGAGGACTTGTTTGCAACACCTGATAAACCTGATCAGGGGCACAGGTCCCTAATTTAGTACCTTTTTGACTAGAATTACTCATAATCCTTTCCTCGATTCTATATCTTGTAAATGTAGCAATGTTTTCATTTGCGTCCTCCTAAGTGAGTGTTTACTCACTTGTCAAGTGAAAAGTAAAATTTTCATAACAAAAAATCTTCGAATACAAATCGAAGATTTTTAAGAATTCCTAAGGAAATCTGCTTCTATTCTAGAAGACCTTCTTGAACCAAAAACTCACGCACGATTTCTCTAGCAGACTTGCCTTCTCCCCCGACTTAGTAGTTGAGTTGACTCAGTTGGTTTTCTGTCATTTTACCAGCTAATTTATTGAGAACAGCTTTCAATTCTGGATGTTTTTTCAGTAATTCAGCTTTCATGAGTGGGGCCCCTTGATAAGGCTGTTGCTTCACTTTTTTTAAAAGGATCAGGCCATCAGCACCATGAGTATGGGAATCACCACCATGGTGGCCAGGGTTGTCTCTGTCACCATGACCGCTGCGTAATCACTATCAGCTCCGTAGAGTTTAGCAACCACAGGTGCATTGGTCATAACAGGCATGGCGGACTGGATGATAAGGACTTGCTTCATCAAGCTTGGAAGAGGTGCCCAGTAAACGATAGTCGCCATCAAGAGTGGGGCTACTAGGAAGCGACCCAATAGAATCAGTAGCTGATCTTTTTTGAGAACCAACTGCTTCAGACCTATATGAGACACTGACAAACCGATAAAGATCATGGACAAGGGTGTTGTTAAATTGCCCAGATACTGCAAATCACTGGCTAGAAAGGCTGGCAACTTCATCTGCAACATCACCAGGACTAGTCCTAAGAGAAAACCCATTAGAGGGGGAGAAAAGACTTTTTTCAGACTCGTTTTGAGATCAAACTGTGCTTCTCCCTCGCCATCCCGCTGGATCAGGTAGGTCCCCAAGGTCCAGAAAAAGGTCGTATTACACATGTAATAGATCAAAACATAGGGAATACTAGCATCCCCGAAGAGGGCTTGGTTAATGGGGAGCCCCACGAAAATGGTATTGGAATTAAAAAACATGGAAATAAAGAGGCCACGGCGATCCTGTCTCACTGCAAAGATCCTGGCTACTGCTGTTGCTATTCCAAGTAAAATGACCATAGATAGAGCCGGAAACCGCAATGCTGGCAACATTTTTAGGAGGTCAGCTGCTGTGAAACGCTGTGTGATGGTGTAGAGCATATAGCAGGGAAGAGCAACTTGGGTAACTAGTTTTGCGATCAGGCCACGTGACTTGTCATCAAACCAGCCTTTTTCACCTATGACAAATCCTACTAAAATCATCCCTAGGATGACCAGGATACCTGATATACTCCTCAAAAAGATGTCCATGTTTCTCCTTTTCCTTCTTTGAAATGAAAGCTTTTCTAAAAGGTCTCAAAAACTACTCTAGTATATCACAAAAAGAGGTGGAGCAATATGCCCAACCTCTTGTGTCCTATTGGTCGTCATCCCTACACCTTCTTAGTAGCTCTATACAACTATACTGTAGACCAGATAGATCGAGAAAACCTTGGGAAGAGCCCCGAAAGTCCCTTATCTCCTGAAAATAAAAGACTTCATCATCTCTTACATCAATGAAGTCTTTTTCTTTCGATCTTGAAACCACAGCATAGCCAGGCCAAAGAGATGACTGCCAAATAGGGCTATCACAAAAATCAGTTTGCCCCTGTCTGGATTGGAAAGCGGGAGAGTTCTAAACCCGTAGCGAGCCAACTCAATAAAGATAGGATGAGAAAAGTAAAGCGCCATACTCATCTGTTTTAAACACTGTAGCTCATAGGTTTTTAAAAAGGAGGTGCGCAGACAAGCATTGACCAAATAGATCGTTACAAAGGGAAGGAGAAAGAAAAAGTTCTTATCGATTCCTTCGTTTCGAAAAATAACCACGCCTTCTATATAGAATAGCCCAAGGGCTAGAGCAAGCTTTTGCCAACGGTGAACCCTAAAGCTTGGTGAATCAAAATGATCATACAGATAATAACCCATAAAGATAAAAATGGGCGTATAAAAGAGACCATTTCGAGCGGTGAAAAATAAATTGCTATAGAGCTGATAACCTTTGAGGAGACTCGTGGTATCCAGATAAGCCGAATAGGTCTCGATCAAGCCCCAGCAATAGAGGAGCAAGGTGGTCACCCCTGCCCAAAGCATGCCCAGGCGTTTGACTAGTTGATTGACTAAAAACAAGCCCAGTAAAAAGGCTGGGATATACCAGAGTTGGTAGCACATCCCCAAGTAGACTAGAGCAATCAAGACTCCTGCTGGAAAGAGATAGACAGGGAGTTTGAGACTAGAAAAAAGATCCAGGCATATGGCAGATAGACACAACTCCAAAATAAATAAGTTTTAACGATTTTGACCAGATAGGCCTTCATTTTCCTTGTATCCCTTAGTGATTGCTTAAGGAAAAAGCTAGCACAGACGATAAAAAAAGCACCGCTAGCCGTCCAAGGATGCTCTTGAGACCAAAATGGACTGACTCATAAGAAGTTAAGCGACCACTATGCACCAAAATCACTGCAATCGCAAAAAGGTATTGAAAGAGACTAATACTAGAAGTATTGTAGAGGGAATTCTTTTGTATGTTCCTCCTCCTTGCAAAATGCAGGTTCTAAGGATATTTTAGCATGAAAGGCAAGGCCAAGCAAGGAATCTTGCATCCTGATCTACCTTTTTTCCTCTATTTTTGATATACTCAAAGCATGCACAAACAAACCATTATTGATTTTAAAGAGCTTGGATTGCGACACCTTTTCACCAAGCCCATCAAAGAATTAAAAACCAGAGACATCGACCAAGTCGAGGTCCTTCTTAAAGAAGTGGAAACTTACCAAGAAGCTGGTTTTTATGCCGTAGGCTATGTCAGCTATGAGGCTGCTCCTGCTTTTGAGAAAAAATTAGCTGTTCACCCTGCACCTCTCATGGGAGAGTATCTCCTCTACTTCACTATCCACCAGGAGGTCGAAATCCTTCCTTTCCCAGAGGACTATGAAGCTGTGGATCTTCCAGCCAATTGGAAGGAAGAAGTGGAGTCTCCTGCTTACCAAGAAGCGATCAAGACCATCCATCACCACATCCGCCAGGGAGACACCTACCAGGTCAACTATACTGTCCAGCTTTCTCAAGAGCTAGAGGCTAATCCTTTGGCCATCTACAACCGACTAGTAGTAGAGCAGAAGGCTCATTACAATGCCTTCATCCAGCACGATGATGTCTCCATCCTCTCCATCAGCCCTGAACTCTTTTTTAAGCAAGACGACCGGCTACTGACCACGCGCCCCATGAAGGGAACGACGCGTCGCGGTCTCACCAACCAAGCGGATCTCCAAGAGGCAGCCTGGCTAGAAGCAGACCCCAAAAATCGGGCGGAAAACATGATGATTGTGGATCTCCTGCGCAATGACATGAATCGGATTTCTGAAATCGGAAGTGAGCAGGTGACCCGTCTCTGCCAAGTTGAGCAATATTCCACCGTTTGGCAGATGACCTCGACCATTGAAAGTCACTTGCGACCCGAAGTCGACCTAGTCCAAACCTTCCAGGCCCTCTTCCCTTGTGGCTCGATCACAGGCGCACCAAAAATCTCTACCATGGAAATCATCCAACAGACAGAGATCGCTCCTCGAGGAGTCTACTGTGGCACGATTGGAATCCTTCTTCCAAAAGGCAAACAAATTTTTAATGTAGCCATAAGGACCCTTCAAATGCAAGGCACCAAAGCCATCTATGGCGTAGGTGGGGGCATCACCTGGGATAGTAAATGGGAAGGCGAATACCAGGAAACCAAGCAAAAATCAGCCGTTCTCTACCGACAAGAGCCTCATTTTGACCTCTTGACAACAGGGCGTATCCAGCAAGGAAAGCTGACTTTTAAAGAGCAACACCTGACCCGTTTGAGAGATGCCAGCCGCTACTTTGGCTTTCTTTATAAGGAGCAAAAGCTCCTGAAGGACCTTCAAGAAGAGCTCGCTCATGTAGATCCTAGCCTTGATTATCGTTGTCGGATAGCCTTGCAGAAAAACGGAAGCTTCCAACTGACGATCACGGAGCTAACCGACTTGCCAGCTAGCTATCTGCAGGCCCAACTGACCGAACAAAAGTTTGATCTAGCAAGACCATTTATCTATTTCAAGACTAGCCAGAGAAATCATTTAGCAGCCAAAGATCACGAGCAGATCTTCTATCTGCCTGATGGCAGCTTGTTAGAAACAACGATTGGCAATCTCGTCCTTGAAATCAAGGGCCAACTCTACACTCCGCCAGCTCATCTCCCTTTATTAGATGGCATCTACCGGCGCTATCTTCTTGAGACCCAGCAGGTGGAAGAAAAACTCTTGACGCTGAAGGATTTAAGAGAAGCCGATCGTATCTATGCCTGCAATGCTCTCCGTGGTCTCTACGAGCTCGATTTTCAAGGAAAGGACTCATAATGAAACTCATTTTTTTACATGGATTAGGGCAGGATGTTCTCTCTTGGCAAGGGGTTCAATATGCTCTTTCTCCCATGCACTCCAAAACTTTTGATATTTTCTCTCATCCAAGCGAAAGCTATCAGGAAGTCAAAGAAAGGTTGATGGAGCGCCTCCAGCAGGAGAGCGAGCCCTTTATTCTGGTAGGACTTTCACTAGGTGGCGTGCTCGCTCTTGATCTCTCTAGTCAAGACTTCCCGCAACTCAAGGGCTTGGTGCTCGCAGGGACACAATACAAACTCAAGACCAATCCCCTCTACAGGCTCCAGATCCTCCTCTTTCGTCTGCTTCCCAACCAGGTCTTTGAAAAGCAAGATGCTAATAAAC
>CAUTRO010000108.1:0-5081 GCA_963540685.1 uncultured Streptococcus sp. | reverse complement strand
AGTTCCATGACTAATTATTGAGCCTAAGGTCTCAATAATTCCGAGTGCCTGAAACACTGTTGTTTCAGGCACTTTTCTCACAGCGGAAGTTTCAGACTGTACTTGAATGCTTTAAAATAATAAGACATTATTCTTACTGAATCAATTAGGCTATTGGTTAAAAAATAGTTTTTAAACATTCAAAAAACTAGCACTCATAAAGTGCTAGTTTCAGAACGTAGACAAACCCTACCAGCAATAGAAACATTTCCATTTTGTAGGGTGGGTACCATATAACGAAAACTCTTAGGAATGCTGATGTAGCGCTATTCTTAAGAGTTTTTTACTTTTTCTATTTTTTAAAAAAGACTGAAGAAAATCGTCCAAAATGGACTTTTTCTTCAGTCTGAAACTAGCACTCATAAAGTGCTAGTTTTTTCGTTTATAAATAGTCTGCGTAGGCTTTTTCGAGTTTGGTAAGGAGCTCTTGTTTTTCCTCGTCGCTAGCAAAGGAAGCTTGGATGGCATCGACATTGTGCTGGTAAAAGTCAGCTTCCTTGGTTTGGAAATGCTGATGGTAGAGGGCGTATTCCTTAGTGAGGTCGGTATCAGATACTGTTCGGTTATCAGTATTGATACTGATCCGAGCTCCGGCGGCTTTCATCTTCAAATAAGGGAAATCTTCTAAAGTCGGTGCGGCTTTTGTTTGAAGGTTACTGGTCAGGCAGAGTTCGCCGGTGACTTCATTTTCAACAAAAGACTGGAGTAAGGCTGGTTCGTGAGACAGAGCTGTCACGTGGCCATTGCGTTTGATGCCAAATGCAATCGATTGGGCTACAAAGTGTGGGCAGTGACACTCACCGGCATGAAGGGTCATGGGCCGATGGTAACTCTTGACCTGCTCGATTAAAGGGCGGATATCTTCTGGAGAGTAGTTGTGCTCATCCCCAGCGAAGTCAAAACCGACAAAATCCTGATCCCTTACTTGGTTAGCTTCAGCAAGGATGCGAGAGGTAAGTTCTGGATCGGACTGACGCATGCCACAGACCAGGGCTTTGGCTGTAATCCCAAATTCATCCTGAGCTTGGCGCAGACCATCACAGACAGCATCGATGGTTTCTGGAACGGTAAGCCCTTGGTCCATAGACAATTCTGGAGCAAAACGAACCTCGATATAGAGGACATTCTCCAGAGCAGCTTGCTTAGCGACATCGTAAGCAGCAAGGGTCAAGGCTTCCTTGGTTTGAAGGAGAGGGCGAATGTAATCAAAGGCCTCCAAATAATCTAAGAGATTCTCACAGTGGGCAGGTGCAGTGACATGGTGTTTGAGCTCTTCATCGCTAGTAGGGAGGTCAATATTGGCCATGGCTGCCAATTGGCGAATAGTCGGTAGAGACAAGGAACCGTCTAAGTGGCAGTGGAGTTCTGTCTTTGCCAAACTATGAAAATCGATCGTGGACATGGTTTTCTCCTTAAAATTGTATTTTTTCTATACTATCATTTTGCCAAGAAAAGTCAAGTAAAGCTAACGTAGCAGATTTTTGAAAGGAGCGGCTGGATTTGATATGCTAGTAGTAACATAGATAAAGGAGAAAAGTGATGTCAGACTATCAATTACCAGAAGTATGGGAAGCACCAAGTCAAATGGGTGGAGCTTGGGGGGGCTTGAACCAACCAACAGCAGGTGCCCGCTTTGAACAACGTCTTCCAAAAGGCGATCAGCCTTTCCAACTCTATACCCTTCCAACACCCAATGGGATCAAGGTGACCATTATGCTGGAAGAATTAAAAGAGCTGGGAGTGGATGCAGGCTACGATGCTTATCGCATCAAGATTGGTGAGGGGGATCAATTCGGTAGTGACTTTGTAGCCATCAATCCCAACTCAAAAATTCCAGCCATGTTGGATCAATCAGGAGATCCAGCCATTCGGGTCTTTGAATCAGCCAATATTCTCTTGTATCTAGCAGAGAAATTTGGGAGATTGATTCCAACAGATCCTGCTAAACGGACAGAAGTGCTTAACTGGCTCTTCTGGCAGACAGGGGCTGCGCCATTCTTAGGGGGAGGCTTTGGCCATTTCTTCCACTATGCGCCTGAGAAAATCGAGTATGCCATCAACCGCTTTGCCATGGAAGCCAAACGCCAATTGGACCTACTGGACAAGGAACTCGCAACCAAGCCTTATATCGCTGGAGATGACTATACCATTGCAGATATCGCTATCTGGTCCTGGTATGGCCATCTAGCTCAAGACAAGGTCTGGGACCGAGCAGGAATTTTCTTAGATGTGAAGGAATACAAGCATTTACAAGCTTGGACAGAGAAAATTGCCAATCGCCCTGCTGTGCAACGAGGCTTGGAAGTGGAATATAAGGAAATTGATGCATAAGGAAAAGGCGCCGTCGCGCCTTTTTTTAATGCTGCAAACATGGTATACTAAAGGGTGGAATAAAAGTTTAGAAAGTAGCACATGGAATTTACAAAATTATCAAATCGCTTGGACTTGGTGGCTAGCTTCGTCCCAGCTGGAGCGCGTCTTCTCGATGTGGGAAGTGACCACGCTTATCTCCCAATCGCCCTATTGCAAGAGGGGAAAATTGAGGCTGCCATTGCTGGTGAAGTAGTGGAGGGACCCTACCAATCTGCCCTGCAAAACGTCGCTGATAATGGCTTAGAAGACAAGATTGAAGTCCGCCTAGCTAATGGCTTGGCTGCTTTTGAACCGTCCGATGCTATTTCCTGTATCACGATTGCAGGGATGGGCGGACGCTTGATTTCAGATATCCTAGCGGCAGGACTTGAGAAATTAGCCGGTGTCTCTCGCTTGGTCTTACAACCCAATAATCGGGAAGATGAATTACGCACTTGGTTAGTAGACCATGGTTTTCGCATTGTCGATGAAGCCATCTTAGAAGAAAATGAGAAGTTCTATGAGATCCTCGTGGTCGAACACGGTTCTCAAGACTTGACAGCCAAGGAACTACGTTTTGGTCCCCATTTGATGGTGGAACAAGCTCCAGCCTTTGTTCAGAAATGGTCCAGAGAAGTGGAAAAATTAGGCTTTGCCTTGGAGCAGGTCCCAGTTGAGAATCAATCCGCCAGAGCATCGTTAGAAGAGCGCATCGCCCAAATCAAGGAGGTTCTGCATGCTAGCAAGTGAAGTCATCAAACGCTATGAAGCCTACTGTCCCCAGGAACTTTCCATGGAAGGAGATGTCCGTGGGTTACAGGTCGGCACCCTGCAAAAAGACATTAAGAAGGTCATGGTAGCCTTAGATATTCGTGAGCAGACGGTGGCAGAAGCCATCGCCCATGGGGTGGACTTGATCATCGCCAAACATGCGCCCATTTTCCGTCCTATTAAGGATTTGGTAGCCGATCGGGCTCAAAATCAGATCTATATTGACTTGATCAAGCACGATATCGCGGTCTACGTCAGCCATACCAATATTGATATTGTCCCAGATGGATTGAACGACTGGTTCTGCCAGCTTTTAGAAATTGAAAAGACAGAGCCCCTCAGCCTGACAGGAGAAGGTCTAGGTATCGGCCGCATCGGTCAGGTGCGCCCCCAAACCTTTGGCCAGTTGGCTGAAAAGGTAAAAGCAACCTTTGGCTTAGATGCTTTGCGCTTAGTCAGTTATGACCAGGCGAATCTGGATCGGGTCATTGAGCGCGTCGCTATCTGTGGCGGAAGTGGCCAGTCCTTTTACAAGGATGCTCTTGCCAAGGGAGCAGAGGTCTATATCACAGGAGATATCTACTACCACACGGCTCAGGACATGCTGAGTGACGGGCTCCTAGCCTTGGATCCAGGCCACCATATCGAAGTTCTCTTTGTCTCGAAACTTGTAGAAAAGCTCAATCAGTGGAAGTCTGAAGAAGATTGGGAGATCGAAGTGCTGGGTAGTCAAGCCAGCACCAATCCTTTTTACCATATCTAAGAGGTGATCATGAAAGTTGCGATTATTGGTGCAGGGATCGTGGGATCCACTGCAGCCTATTATTTATCTAAAGAAGCACAAGTGGATGTAACCGTCTATGACCATGGTGTGGGCCAAGCAACCAAGGCAGCGGCCGGTATCATTAGCCCTTGGTTTTCCAAGCGACGGAACAAGGCCTGGTATCGTCTTGCTCGCTTAGGAGCTGATTTCTACCAAGAATTGGTAGCGGATCTTGCCAAGGATGGAATTGAAACAGACTTTTACCAGCAGACTGGGGTCTATCTTCTCAAGAAGAAGGAAGAGAAATTAGACGAACTCTATCAGTTGGCGCTGAGTCGTCGAGAAGAGTCACCCTTAATCGGAGACTTGGCGATTTTAACCAAAGAAGAAGTGGGTCAGCATTTTCCAGGTCTGCAAGGCTTTGACCAGCTCCTTTATGCCTCAGGTGGTGCCCATGTAGAGGGAGCTCTTCTGACGGAAACTCTTCTGAAAGCCAGTGGTGCAAGAGTGATCAAGGAAGAGGTTGCTCTCACAGTCACAGACAATGGCTATCAGATAGCAGGAGAGAGCTATGACCAAGTCATCCTAGCGACAGGAGCCTGGTTGGGTCAAATCCTAGAGCCACTTGGCTACCAAGTTGATGTCCGTCCGCAAAAAGGACAGTTGCGGGACTATCATCTAGACTTAGATACGGATGACTATCCTGTGGTCATGCCTGAAGGGGAACTGGATATCATTCCCTTCCAAAAAGGCAAGATCAGTATGGGAGCGACCCATGAGAATGAAATGGGTTTTAACCTAAGTGTGGACCAAGCTATGCTGAACCAGATGGAAGAAGAGGCCTTGACATATTACCCGGAACTGGCTCAAGCGACAGTCATGGGGGAGCGCGTGGGAACCCGGGCCTATACCAGTGACTTCTCGCCCTTTTGGGGAGCCCTTCCCGATCAAGCAGGCCTCTGCGTCGCAAGTGGACTTGGTTCATCTGGTCTTACAACCGGTCCCCTTATTGGTTGGCACCTAGCCCAACTAGTTGCAGGAGGAAACTTGCGTTTAGATCCAGCGGATTACCCAGTTGAACAATATGTGAAGAAGAGCGTAGGACAGAAATCGGTCATTCGTTAGAATTCGATTTCGTCGTCCTACCTCCGCACAG
>CAUTRO010000107.1:0-5150 GCA_963540685.1 uncultured Streptococcus sp. | reverse complement strand
TCCGCAACATGAACTCTACATTTGGTCTTATCTTCAGCCAACGTGCGATGTTGACCTTGATTGAGAAAGGGATGACGCGTGAACAAGCTTACGACCTCGTTCAACCAAAGACTGCCCAATCATGGGATAACCAAGTCGACTTCAAACCACTTCTTGAAGCAGATCCGGAGGTAACTTCTCGCCTCACTCAAGAAGAAATCGACGAAATCTTCAACCCAACTTACTACACCAAACGGGTGGATGAAATCTTCGAACGCATCGGTTTGGGTGACTAATCGCAAGTAAAAACGGGAATTTGAAAAATAGACGAAAAGAGGCTGGGACAAAAGTCCTAGCCTCTCAATTGTCTTTGGATTGTCGAGCAAGACGCAGTGGTTGAGTGGGCTCTACTAGGCTGATTTTATCAGCTTTTACAGCCCTACTCAACTGTGCGGAGGTGGGACGACGAAATCGAATTCTAACGAATGACCGATTTCTGTCCCACTCTCTTTTTTAAACTTTTTATAGCTAAACTATCACTAATTATATATATTTTTAAAGAGGTCTTTAGAAATTGTTTTCAACATGCTATAATGTACATATAAAAAAGACCGAGTTGTCTCAGTCTTTTTGCTTCTTAGTGATCGCGGTCACAGGAGATGAATTTAATCTTGTAGTAGTCACCGCGTTTATAGGTTTCCGTGTATTCAAGGATTTGGCCTGTAGCTTCTAACTTGGTGGTCTTCACTTGTTTGACGGTTGGGAATTTTTCATCGATCTTCAAAACTTTAGCCACCTTAGTCGGTGTAGGAAAGACGATTTCATTGATTTCTTCGAAGTGCTCATCATTCATATGAATGTGGTAGTCCTCTTTGAAGCGATCATAGATAGAGCTATAGTATTCCAAATTTGGATAGTTTGGATTGATATATTGTTCAGGAATATAGGTTTGGTGGAAGATATACGTATCATCCCCTGTCTGGCGGGTCCGTTCGATCTTATAGTAGAATTGCGTTGGGTTGAGGCCTAGTTTGTCCAGGATGCTCAAGGTGTTTCCACGTTTAATAGAGAGAACTTTGACTTTGGCCTTTTGGATGGGGAAGGTTTCAACATCTGAAAATTCAACCAGTTTGTGTTTTCGAGCACGAGAAACAAAGGTTCCTTTTCCTTGCTGGCGGACAATGTAGCCGTCGGCAGCGAGGTCGTTCAAAGCACGAACAACAGTGATTGAGCTAACATCATAAATTTTGATGAGTTCAGCTTCGGTATAAAATTTATCTCCATTTTCAAATTTACCAGAGATAATTTGCTGCTTCAATTCATCTTTGATGTGTTGGTACTTTGGAATTGCCATAGTGCTACCTCTCTTTAGATTTCTCTTATTTAACCCTATTTTAACATATTTTTTCTAAAAGTGTTGACATTTTTAAAAAAATTTATTATATTAATAACTGAAAAGGGTTACATATAAGAAAGGGGGGCGTTTATGGGAGTTTTTGAGATTCGCGATGCTTTCTATTTAAAAGGTCAACCCTTCAAGATTTTGTCCGGTGCGATCCATTATTTCCGAATTGACTCTGCCGACTGGTACCATTCCTTGTATAATCTCAAGGCTCTGGGGTTTAATACGGTTGAGACCTATGTTCCGTGGAATGCTCATGAACCCCGGAAGGGGCAGTTTGACTTTAGTGGTCGATTGGATCTGGAACGTTTTATCCAAACAGCCCAATCCCTAGGACTTTACATGATTGTAAGGCCGTCGCCCTTTATCTGTGCAGAATGGGAATTTGGTGGATTGCCAGCCTGGCTCTTGGAAGAAGACCTGCGAATCCGCTCGTCAGACCCAGCCTTTCTCAAAGCAGTAGATCGTTATTATGATCGTTTGCTTGGTTTGTTGACATCCTACCAAGTGGATCAGGGTGGTCCAATTCTTATGATGCAGGTGGAAAATGAGTACGGCTCTTATGGGGAGGACAAGGCTTATCTTCGTGCGATTCGGGATTTGATGAAAGAAAAAGGCGTTACCTGTCCCCTCTTTACATCAGATGGTCCGTGGCGAGCTACGCTAAGAACAGGGACCTTGATCGAAGAAGATCTCTTTGTGACAGGGAACTTCGGGTCCAAAGCAGCCTATAATTTTGGTCAGATGCAGGAATTCTTTGAAGAATATGGCAAAAAATGGCCCCTGATGTGTATGGAATTCTGGGACGGCTGGTTTACCCGCTGGAAGGAGCCTGTGATTCAAAGGGACCCAGAGGAGTTGGCAGAAGCTGTCCATGAGGTCTTGGAGCTTGGCTCGATCAACCTCTACATGTTTCATGGCGGAACCAATTTTGGTTTCATGAATGGCTGCTCAGCTCGGGGGACGCTTGATTTGCCACAGGTCACTTCCTATGACTATGGAGCTTTGCTTAATGAGCAGGGCAATCCGACAGAAAAGTATTACGCCATTCAAAAAATGATGGCGACCTATTATCCAGAATACCCGCAGCAAGAACCCCTTATCAAAGAGTGCTTGCCAGCTCAAACCTTGCAATTGACAGCCAAAACCAGCCTCTTTGCCAATCTGGATCATTTGGCTCAGGTTCAGACCAGTCTCTATCCGGAAAAGATGGAAGAGTTGGGGCAAACCACAGGTTATCTCTTGTATGAGACAGATCTTGAGTTGGATGCGGAGGAAGAGAAACTCCGTATCATTGATGGTCGGGATCGGGTACAGATTTACCTAGATGATCGCCATCTAGCAACGCAATACCAAACAGAGATCGGTGAAGATCTTTTTATCAAAGGAAAAAAGAAAGCGGTTACTAATTTAAAAATCTTGCTTGAAAATATGGGACGTGTCAACTACGGGCACAAGCTCTTAGCCGACAGCCAGCAAAAGGGCATTCGCACGGGTGTTTGTGTTGATTTGCATTTCCATCTTCATTGGAAGCAATACCCGCTGGATTTACAAGATCTCAGTCAGCTCGATTTTTCAAAAGAATGGCAGGCAGGTGCTCCAGCCTTTTACCGATACGATTTTCAGCTGGACCAGACCCTCGATACTTATCTAGATATGACAGGGTTTGGAAAAGGGGTCGTCTTTGTCAATGGCCACAACCTTGGCCGCTTCTGGGAGGTCGGACCGACCACTTCACTTTATGTGCCTCATGGATTCCTTAAAGAAGGAGCCAATAGCCTGATTGTCTTTGAGACAGAAGGGCGCTACCAAGAGACACTTGAACTTGTTCAACAACCTACATTTATCACAGTAAAGGGGGAAAACTTATGACTATTGTAGGATGCCGTATCGATGGACGTTTGATCCACGGGCAGGTAGCCAATCTTTGGACTACCAAACTAAATATTTCACGTATCATGGTGATTGATGATGAAGTCGCTCAAAATGATATTGAAAAAAGTGGCTTGAAACTGGCGACACCACCTGGTGTCAAACTCAGTATCTTGCCAGTTGCAAAGGCTGCAGAAAATATCTTGGCTGGAAAATATGATAGCCAACGACTCTTTATCGTAGCCCGTAAGCCAGATCGCTTCTTGCGCTTGGTAGAAGCAGGTGTACCACTTGAAACCTTAAATGTGGGGAATATGTCTCAATCAGATGAGACTCGTCCGATTACTCGTTCGATCAACGTAGTGGATGCTGATGTGGAAGCCTTCCACAAGCTAGCTGAAAAAGGAGTTAAGCTAACTGCTCAAATGGTTCCAAATGATCCAATTGAAGACTTCTTGAAGTTGCTCAAATAGTTTATAAAAAAAAGAAAAATTTTAGGAGGAAATTGTCATGATACAATGGTGGCAAATTTTACTACTTACTTTATACTCAGCTTATCAAATCTGTGATGAGTTGACGATTGTTTCATCAGCAGGCTCACCAGTCTTTGCTGGTTTCATTACAGGACTTGTCATGGGGGATTTAAAGACAGGTCTATTTATCGGAGCTTCTCTTCAATTGACAGTGCTCGGTGTTGGTACTTTCGGTGGAGCTTCTCGTATCGACGCCACTTCTGGTGCCGTTCTTGCAACTGCCTTCTCAGTGGCAAAAGGGATTGATCCAGAGCTTGCTATTGCTACAATCGCTGTACCGGTAGCAACTTTGTTGACATACTTTGATATTCTTGGTCGTATGACTACAACTTACTTCGCTCACCGTGTAGATGCTGCGATTGAACGCTTTGATTACAAAGGCATCGAACGCAACTATCTCCTTGGTGCTATTCCTTGGGCTCTTTCTCGCGCTCTCCCAGTTTTCTTCGCGCTTGCTTTTGGTGGATCTTTCGTAGAAACTGTTGTTACAGGTCTTGCTAATGTACAATGGTTGGCAAACGGTCTGAAACTTGCAGGTCAAATGCTTCCAGGTCTCGGATTTGCGATCTTGCTTCGTTACCTTCCAGTTCGTCGTAACCTTCACTACTTAGCACTTGGCTTTGGTTTGACAGCTATGTTAACAGTGCTTTATAGCAATGTTCAAAGCCTTGGTTCTGCAGTGTCTAGCATTGTTGGTTCTGAAGTGTTCGCTAAACTTCCAAAAGAACAAGCTATTACTTTTGTTAACAACTTCAAGAGTGTATCTATGATTGGTATTGCCATTATCGGTATCTTCCTTGCAGTACAACACTTCAAAAACAGTCAACGTACAGTCGTAGCTGCTCCAGTAACTGAATCAGAAAGCGGGGAAATTGAAGATGACGAATTCTAAGAACTACAAACTCACTAAAGAGGATTTTAATCAAATTAACAAACGTAGTCTGTTTACTTTCCAATTAGGTTGGAACTATGAACGGATGCAGGCTTCTGGTTACCTTTACATGCTTCTTCCACAATTGCGGAAAATGTATGGAGATGGCACACCTGAACTGAAAGAAATGATGAAATTGCATACGCAATTCTTCAATACTTCACCATTCTTCCACACCATTATCACTGGTTTTGACCTCGCTTTGGAAGAAAAAGATGGTGTCAAATCAAAAGATGCGGTCAATGGTATCAAGACAGGTCTCATGGGACCATTCGCTCCTCTTGGGGACTCAATCTTTGGATCCTTGGTACCAGCGATTATGGGTTCAATCGCAGCAACTTTGGCTGTCGCAGGAAACCCAGCCGGTATCTTCTTGTGGATCGCTGTGGCAGTTGCTTATGACATTTTCCGTTGGAAACAATTGGAATTTGCC
>CAUTRO010000106.1:0-5156 GCA_963540685.1 uncultured Streptococcus sp. | reverse complement strand
AAAGCATTTATCACAAGAAAACAGGAGCAAACTTGGCTCCTGTTTTCTTTCTATATTATAAACAATTTATTTTAAGGATTAATTACTCTTTGACTTCCAACAATCCGATGTCTCCATCTTCTCTACGGTAGATGACATTGGTCGTATTGTCTTCTGCATCACGATAAATAAAGAAATCATGAGCTAGTAGTTCCATCTGAAGGATCGCTTCATCTATATCCATTGGTTCCAAATCAATTGTTTTTGAACGAACAATTTTTTCTGTTGTTGTCGCTTCTTCTACAACCGCATCTGTAAAGAGTTTCCCTGCACCAGATTTAATACGATTCTTCTTTTCGATTTTTGTTTTATTCTTACGAATTTGGCGTTCAATTTTATCTACAACGAGATCAATTGACCCATACATATCTTGAGACACATCTTCCGCACGGAGAGTAATAGACCCAAGTGGGATTGTTACTTCTACTTTCGCGGTTTTTTCACGGTAAACTTTTAAGTTTACTCGAGCGTCTAGCTCTTTGTCTGCCTGAAAATATTTTTCAATCTTTTCGAGTTTAGAAACGACATAGTCGCGGATGGCTTCTGTTACTTCTAGGTTTTCACCACGGATACTATATTTAATCATATAAGTACCTACTTTCTAAACATTATGTTTTTATTTATGTGTATATTATAACGCTTTCATGAACTTTTTGCAAATCTTTTTTTATCTTGCTATTGAAAATGTTTTTATTTCTTTCACTCCTTTTTCAAGCAATAGGCGTTTCATTAGTTCGATCGTTTTGCCAGTAGTATAGATATCATCAAAGATAAGATAGTTTTTTTCAGTCGAAACATCTTCTCTCAACTGAAAATGCTGTGGAGTTTGTAGTCTTTCTTCTCTTGTCTTTTTTGATTGAGCTAGACTATCCTCTTTTTTAAATAGATTGCTGTACTGGATATCTGCATAATCTAGTATAGTTGAAACTTGATTAAACCCCCTCTCCTTTTTCTTTTCATGACTAATGGGAGTTGTTAGGATGATATAGTTTTTATACTTTTTCATAGCTTTTTTTATATCATTTGCAAATATGATCCCTAACAAGCGATCTCCTTCAAATTTGTATCGCTTAAAATAGTCCTTCATTGCTTCGTTGTATCTATATAAGGCTTCATGTTGGACTTCATTTCCTTTTTTTCTCCAGTATTTACAATCTTTACACTCTTTCTCCTCCTTATCTTTAAAACAATTTGGACAGTGGACTTCACTGATTGCTTCAAATTGTTCTTTGCATTCTTTACAAATCCATTCTTCCTTTGATTTTAATAAGATCAGTTCTCTAAAATGTTCACTTCTTTTTAGCTCTTTGTCACATAGTAAACATGATTTCAAAAGCCTGCCTCCTTATTCATCTCTTTTATCTCCGTTATTGCTTTCTTCATTTCTTTGGTGATACCATCTGATAAAAAAAACAATTTTCCTGTTGGTCTTTCCTTACTACGACCTACTCGACCTGAGATTTGTACGAGAGCACTTTTTGTAAACAAGCGGTGATTACTTTCTAAAACGAAGACATCTACAAATGGAAAAGTAACTCCCCTTTCTAGAATAGTTGTCGAGACGAGAATGCTCACTTCTTTTTTTCTAAACGCTTCAACCATTTGCAAACGATCTCTTGTCTGAGAGGAGACGAAGCCTACTGTTTCTTCAGGGAAGTATTTTTTAACATTCTCTGTAAATTGCTGTCCTAATTCAATTTCAGATACAAAGATCAACAAAGGGTACTGAGTCTGTCTTTGTTTCTTGATCAGTTGCAGTAATTCTTTAGGCATTCTTCCTTTTTCTATTTTTTCTCTAATTTTCGACACCCATTTTATTTCAGGTACCACTAAGGGGTTGCCATGGAATCTTCTTGGAAGGCTATAACGAATGATTTCTTTTTTCTTAACTTTTTTATCCAACTCAGCTGTAGAGGTTGCAGTTAAAAAAAGGGTATTTCCGTTTTTCTTTACTGCATTCTGTACTGCTTTGTATAACATAGGATTGTCTACATAAGGGAAAGCATCTACCTCATCTATGATAAGGAGATCAAAGGCCTGATAAAACTTTAACAATTGATGGGTTGTAGCGATTACCAAGGGTGTTCTAAAATAGGGGTCTGATTCTCCATGTAGCAACGATATCTTACAAGAAAAATCTTCCTTCATCCTTCCGTACAATTCGATACAGACATCAATTCTTGGAGTTGCAATACAGACTGCTTGTCCTTTCTTGATCGCTCTTGCCACAACCTGGTACATCATTTCTGTTTTCCCAGCTCCTGTCACAGCATGTACCAGGGCATTTTTCTCTTCTTTTACTGCTTGGATGAGACCATCCGATACCTGTTGTTGATAGGAAGTTAAGCTCCCTTTCCAGTTTAATACCTCTTGGCCTTCAAAGTCTTGCTGCGCAATGGCATAAAGTTTTTGATCACTTCGGATCCTTCCCAATTGGATACAGGCTCTACAATACAGGACCTCTTCACTCAACTTCCAAAGTTTTTGATCAATCCTACTGCCACATCGAAAGCATTGATACCTTCCGTTTTGTTTTTCTATAGTTGGAAGTTCTTGGGCCATTTCTTTTAAATTATCTGTCATCTGACTCTCTGTTAAGAGTCTTCCATAAGTATCTTCTATCCTCATACTTATTCATTCGAAAAAATTGGAGAAAATCATTTTTTTTTGTAAAATAAGGATATGGAATATATTACATTTAAAGAGAACGGTACTGTCCAAGAAGAAATCAAAAAATCGAAATTCATTTGTCATGTTAAACGTGTCTCTTATGAAGAGGAAGCTAGAGATTTTATCAACGCGATCAAGAAGGAACACTACAAGGCGACACATAATTGCTCCGCTTTCATCATTGGAGAACACAGCGATATTAAACGGACCAGTGACGATGGCGAACCTAGTGGAACAGCGGGTGTACCGATATTGGGAGTTTTAGAGAATCATCACATCACCAATAGTTGTGTTGTGGTTACCCGCTATTTTGGAGGCATTAAATTAGGGGCTGGCGGTCTGATTCGCGCTTATGCTGGCAGTGTTGCACAAGCGGTTCGAGAAATCGGGTTGGTAGAAATCAAAGAGCAAGTTGTTCTTGGGATTACTTTGACGTATTCCCAATACCAAGAATTTGCTAATTTCTTAAAAGACCATCAATTGGTAGAACAAGATCCAACATTTACTGATCAAGTGACAACAACTATTTTTGTAGACAAAGAAAAGACCAGTTCTATCACAGCAGCTTTAGTCGAATTTTATAATGGGAAAGTCCTTATAGAAGATCAAGGAATTCGCGAGATTGAAGTACCACTACTTTCTGTAGAAAAATAATCAAAAAAACTACCGGCAACGATAGTTTTTTTTTATCACACCCATAAAATTTCTATATTTTACATTCTTTCCACAAGGGACTATACTGGTTAGTATCAAGAAAACCTAGAACTGAGGTAAACTATGGCTATTTATGAAAACATTACAGAATTAATTGGAAACACACCGATTGTCAAATTGAACCGCCTTGTTCCTGAAGGAGCCGCAGATGTTTATGTCAAACTCGAAGCCTTCAACCCTGGATCGTCGGTTAAAGACCGGATTGCTTTGAGCATGATTGAAAAAGCTGAAGCGGATGGCTTGATCAAGCCAGGTGATACGATTGTTGAAGCGACTAGTGGGAATACAGGTATTGGTTTGTCATGGGTTGGTGCAGCAAAAGGCTATAAAGTCGTTATTGTCATGCCTGAAACTATGAGTGTGGAACGTCGTAAAATTATCCAAGCCTACGGAGCTGAACTCGTTTTGACTCCTGGTAGCGAAGGAATGAAAGGTGCTATTGCCAAGGCTGAAGCAATTGCTGCTGAACGAAATGGCTTCCTGCCCCTTCAATTTGAGAACCCTGCTAACCCAGAAGTCCATGAAAGAACAACTGGACAAGAAATCGTTGATGCCTGTGGAAAAGATGGCCTCGATGCTTTTGTCGCAGGGGTCGGTACTGGTGGAACTGTTTCTGGTATTTCACATACCTTGAAAAAGAACAACCCACATGTTAAAGTCTTTGCCGTTGAAGCCAATGAATCTGCAGTCCTATCTGGTGAAAAACCTGGACCACATAAAATCCAAGGTATTTCAGCTGGTTTTATTCCAAATACATTAGACACAAATGCTTATGATGGCGTTCGTCGTGTATCTTCTGAGGAAGCTTTCGAACTAGCACGCGCTATCGGTGGAGCTGAAGGGTTCTTAGTCGGTATTTCTAGTGCTGCTGCGATCTATGCTGCTATTGAAGTTGCTAAAGAATTGGGTAGCGGGAAAAAAGTTCTGGCTCTTGCACCAGATAATGGAGAACGTTACCTTTCTACTACTCTCTACGAATTTGAATAATTCTTAATATAAAAAACTTCGCTAGGTTTTATCCACCTAGCGAGGTTTTTATTTTTTTTCTTGTTTGCTAAAGAAGGCTTTTCCTTCTTTGATCCAGGTCGGCATCTGTTGGGCCAGGGGAGCAAAACCACTCTTGTGACGGTCATTTGAAAAACGATGGTGGCGAATCGTTCGCTGCGGGCTCTCTTCCAGTGTTCGCAAAGAGAGGCTAGCTTTCTTGGAATATTCATCAACATCGATGACTTGGACAAAGACCTTCTCCCCAATTGACAGAATATCTTGAATATTACTTACATAACCACTTCTAATCTCCGAGATATGAATCAAGCCCGTCACACCCGACTCTAGTTCGACAAAGGCGCCGTAAGGTTGAATGCCTGTGATGGTTCCTTCTAACTTATCTCCAATTTTCATATTAATCCTCAATTTCGATGGTTTGAATCACGACATCTTCTACTGGCTTATCCATCATACCTGTTTCAACAGCCACGATCTCATCCAATACAGCAAACGAAGCTTCATCTATCAATTGACCAAATACCGTATGGCGTTGATCTAGGTGAGGAGTTCCGCCTTCTGTCGTATAGATTTCGGCAATCTTTTCAGGCCAGCCACCGCGAACCAATTCCTTTTTCGAGTAAGGAAGATGTTGGTTTTGTACAATAAAGAATTGGCTGCCATTTGTGTTTGGTCCAGCATTCGCCATCGAAAGGGCTCCACGAATATTGTATAATTCTTTTGAAAAT
>CAUTRO010000105.1:0-5211 GCA_963540685.1 uncultured Streptococcus sp. | reverse complement strand
AAATATTTCTGAAATGGCCTATTATACGGATCTGGCTTTAGAAGATGCTATCCAAGCCAATAATCATGAAGCCATTGCGATTCAGTTGCGTTTGAAAGGCTTGTACCATCTGATGGTTGGGGATGAAGAGCAGGCCACCAGGCATCTTTATCGCTCCATTGATTGCTTTAGTTTGACCAACAGCATGCAGACCAAGTATGCCATCCAAATCGCGGCTTCTTTGGCTTACTTGGCTGAAATAGAACAAATTAGGGGCCATTTTCAAGTAGCAGTGACCCACTTAGAAGAAGTTTTACGATTGGTAGGGGAACAGGCAGCTGATTCTGTCCATGTTGTATTTGATATTGATTTGGGAATTGCCTATTACTGGGAGGGGGATCTCGTCCAAGCCCGCCTCTGTTTTGACCGAGCTAAGAAAATTTTGTCCAGTGTTCGCTTCCCTTGGAAGGAAGAGTTGCTTGAATTTTATCAATCCTTAATCGCCTATCATCAGGGAGAAGACGAGAAAGTGTCGGATTATCTGGCTCGTAAAGAACTGACCATGAACCAATCTGCCAATTCAAGGGATAAGGGGATGGTTCATTATCTCCTAGCTCTCTTGACAGATCAGAAGGAAAAAGGAAGGAAACTTGATCCTGTCCTAAGCACCTTCTTAAAAGAAGAAAAAAACTACTACAAGAAGGTAGCAGAGCAGCACTTGAATCCGTACAGAGACCAGCAGTTTCTTAAGAAATTAAGAGAGATCTAGAGCAATTTTCTCAACAATAGAGACATAGGAATGTCCTTCTCTTCCTTAGGGATCTTTGTAGTGGCTGATCATAATGAAAGAAAAAGGCATAGAAAGACCTTAAAGGCAGGTCATTCTATGCCTTTTCTGCGCTTAGAAATGTTTCTAGTTTAATTGTTGTTGCGCTAAGATTTGGGTCAGGTAAAAGATGAAGGTTGCAGCAAGGTTTGAAGTGTGGTTATCAATATCATGGGGAGGCGAAACTTCCACGATATCAAAGCCAATCAGTTTGCCACTGGCTGCAATATGTTGAATCAGCATGAGGGCCAGTTTGGGATCGACACCCAATGATTGAATGGCACTGACACCAGGAGCAGAACCGACCGCAAAGCAGTCCATATCGATGGAGAGATAGATGGCTGTTTGATTTTCTAAGAATCGATCGATATGCTCTAGAATGGCTGGGTGGCTCATCTGGAAGAGATCTTGACCCGTTAAGAAATCAATGCTTGGTGTTTTGGCCACGTAATTAAAGAGAAAGAGATTGTTATTGTGCTCTTGGATCCCAAGGATGAGGTAAGGGAAGTCCTGACCTTTTTCTTTTGCGTGATCGGCCATTTGACGAAAACCAGTTCCAGAGTTGGGTCCAGTTTGGTCATAAGGGCGCAAATCAAAATGGGCATCCAGATTGATCACAGCCAGTTGTTCATCCTTTTTCAAGCTCGATTGGATCCCCAAGTAGTGGCCGTAAGCAGTTCCGTGACCGCCTCCCAGAACAATGGGTTGGATGCCTAATTGGTACATGCGCTGGATTGCTTGTGAGAGACTTTCTTGGAGTTCTTCTAGCGAATGATTGGGACCGTCAATATTCCCAACATCATAAACTGTAACATTAGTCCCCCAGTGCCATGGAAGCTTGGCAATTTGAGAGCGGATAGCCGTTGGGCCTTCGACAGCTCCTACACGTCCATTGTTGATATAGACGCCTTTATCGCTCTTAAAGCCGATAATCCCAAAGGTCGTGCCCTCAAATGGAGTGAGAGACTCATCATTTAGGTCTAGAAATTTAGTGACCATGCCCCATTTGGCAGTGTAGGGATTATCCTCTATACTACCTTGGTAATAGCTATAGGTCATTGGATAGTAGTTTGTGAGCAAGGTCGTTGCCTCCCTTAATTTTTTGAAAGCATTCAGAGGCTGAGAAATTCGCCAGCCTCTGTTTTTGCTATATCTTTACTGTATCAGTATTGAATGCTTAAGTCAACTACTTTTTCGATAGTTGCTAAGAATTCTTCACTTTCGACAACAGCAGATGCCTTATTGAGTTCTTCAAAGATTTCGATGTCTTTGTCAAATTCAATGAAGGAAACCTTGTTGCGGATCATGTCATAGGCAGGTTTTGTACCTTTACCAAGTTCATGATTTTCTGGTTTGAGATCCAAGGCTTGGCAAGCGGCCATGATTTCAGTAGCAACGATGCGGCGGGAGTTCTTGAGAATTTCAGCCGCTTTACGAGCTGCAGTCGTCCCCATGCTGACGAAGTCTTCTTGGTTTTCACAAGATGGGATAGAGTCGACGCTAGCTGGGTGAGATAAGATTTTATTTTCAGATGCAAGAGATGCACAAGCATACTGCGTAATCATGAAGCCTGAGTTGAGTCCAGGGTGTTTAACCAAGAAGGATGGCAATTTGCTGAGTTGGCTGTTGACCAAGCGTTCCACCCGACGTTCAGATACGTTTCCGATTTCAGAAAGGGCAATACCTAGGAAGTCAAATGGTTGCGCCATTGGTTCACCGTGGAAGTTCCCGCCGGAGATAACATGGCCTTCTTTAGTAATAATTGGGTTATCTGTAACAGAGTTGATTTCAATTTCAACTTTTTCTTTTACATAAGCAATAGAGTCTTTGCTGGCTCCATGGATTTGAGGAATACAACGGAGCGTATAAGGATCTTGTACCCGTTGTTGGGTCGCAACAGTGGTATTTTTGCTTCCTTCAAGGAGGTTACGGATGTTGCGAGCGGTTGCCAATTGTCCACTTTGAGGACGGATGGTATGAAGGTCTTCTTCAAATGGGCTGGTAATCCCATTGTGAACTTCCATTGAGAGAGCACCTGCAATATCAGAGAGTTTGAGTAGTTGGATACCGTCGTAGGTTGCAAGCGCTCCAATACCTGTTAGGACAGTTGTACCATTGATCAAAGCAAGGCCTTCTTTGGCAGCCAATTGGATCTTTTCAATACCAGCTTGGTCAAGGGCTTCTTGACCGCTTAAGAGTTGACCCTTGTAGTAGGCCTGTCCAAGTCCCAACATTGGGAGAACCATGTGAGAAAGAGGGGCGAGGTCTCCAGAAGCTCCGAGAGAACCTTTTTCTGGAATATAAGGAGTCACTCCTTTGTTGAGCAATTCTAACAGTTTTTCAACAGTTGACAGACGAATACCAGAATAACCTTTCAAGAGCGAGTTGATCCGGATTAGCATGATGGCACGAACGGCATCTTCAGGAAGTGGATCACCGAAACCAGATGAGTGTGTTCGGATCAAATTTTCTTGAAGTTGAACAGTGTCTTCTGGAGAGATGCTGACATTACAGAGGGAACCAAAGCCAGTGGTCACACCATAGACCACTCGTTTTTCACGGACGATATCATCGACAATTTTACGAGATGCGATGACAGCTTCTTTTGCTCCTTCGTCTAACTCACATTGGGCGCCGTGGCGAGCGACGGCAATGACTTCTTCCAGTGTTAAACTGTTACCATCTAAATGAATCAATTGAGTCATATAAAACCTCCGATTATGAATTGTTCTGTAGAAGTAAATTTGTGTACTTCAAGTTGAATATCAAACATGGGCTCATTGTCTATCTAGCTTAAAGGGATTGAAAGGAGGCATAGAGAAAAGAGCTCAGGTTTGATATTCTTGAAAGCTTGGATGGGCTAGGGAGCAAAGGAATGCTTTGCTCCTGCCTAAGTTCCCATCCTGTGTGTAAATAGAATTGGTGAGGATTGTTTTATTTTTTAGCTAGTTTGTCACCGTGGAAAACATAGTAAAGTCCACTGGCGATCACGAGACCGATAGCTCCCCATACAAAGTTCATCATGTTGTCCCCTGCAATCATCAAGATACTGATGACAACAGCTAAAATTGGGATAACAGGACCAAATGGCACTCGGAAGGTAACCTTTTTGTCTGGGTACATTTTTCTGAGTTTGATGGCTGCCAAAGCAGTTGGTATATATTGGAAGAAACGGAAGACAACACTGAAAGTTGCTAATGATTCGAAAGATCCAGATAACAAGAGTAAGAATGCAAAGACACCGGAAATGATAATGGCAATGACTGGAGCATTCTTAGAGTTTGTTTTTCCAAGACCTGCTGGCAAGAGTTTTTCATCTGCTAGGGCTGCCCCGAAACGAGGAACCATGATCGATTCACCAATGTTTAGACCAGCGATTGAAATGAGGGCACCGTATGAAATGAGAGGAGCTCCGATAGGGCCAATCATTTCAACAAATGCGTCTTGTACCGGTGCATCAGTTTGCATAATGTGACCACCAAGCATAGCGATTGTTCCAGCGATGATCAACATGTAGAGAACTGAGACGATACTGATAGATCCTAAAATAGCACGGGGAACGTTCTTTTCAGGGTTGCGCATTTCCCCTGCAACGATGGACATGGTTTCAAATCCGATGAAACCGTAGAAGATGTAGACGGCTGTACTAGAAATAGCACCAAATAGACTTGAACCGCTTTCTAGTTGAAGGAAAGGAGTAAAGTTGCCCTTGCTTATACCACCTGGAATGAAGAAGATGGCAAAGAGTGAGAAGAGGACGATTGGGATTAATTTTGCAACAGTAGCTGTCAGAGTGAACATCTTCGATGTTTTCAGGCCAGCGATGTTCATAACACTTAAGAGAACCAACATAACGATACTAATCAGTAGGTTGTGGCCTTCGAATGCTGGGAAGGTAATGATGAAGATCTTAGCAAAACCAGCTAGCATAGCAGCCCAAGCGATAACGGTAACGGCCCAACCGAGGATCCCAACGTTAAAGCCGACAAAGTCTCCGAAAGCTGCTTTTGAGTATTGCATGGCTCCACCGTTTTTATCGAAGTAGCCAGCCGTTTCAGCCAGACAGGCTGATAGTAGCATGACAAGAATAGCTACCCCGAACATGACAGCTAGGGAAGCTGGTCCTAAACCGGCATAAATTTTTTGAGGTAAGAGGAAGATACCAGATCCGATGACGGCATTGATACCGTATAGAGTGGCACCGCTAAAGCTGAATTTCGCTTTTTCTTGTTCCTCAATCGACTGTTTATGTGCTCCGTTCATAATGTCTCTCCTTTTTGAACATTATTTAAGTGCAGTCCAGATAGCAATCGGCTGCTCCCCAGACTGAAGGGGTGAAAACGTGATTGTCATCTCTTGAAGAGGAGATGCTTGTTCGATAAACAGGAGCTCGTGAGTTTGGAGGG
>CAUTRO010000104.1:0-5280 GCA_963540685.1 uncultured Streptococcus sp. | reverse complement strand
AAAAGCTCTTTCTGGTTTTGATAACAGCAAGGTTATCTTGATTGCAGGTGGGCTCGATCGTGGCAATGAATTTGATGAATTGGTATCTCACATTGCGGGTCTAAAGGAAATGGTGATTCTCGGGGAATCAGCTCCTCGAGTGAAACGTGCAGCAGATAAAGCGGGTGTTTCATATGTCGATGCGACAGATGTGGCAGATGCTACAAAGAAAGCTTTCGACTTGGCCAGCCCTGGAGATGTTGTCCTATTAAGTCCTGCCAATGCCAGCTGGGATATGTATCCGAATTTTGAAGTGCGTGGGGATGAATTCCTTGCTACAGTAAAAGGGTTGAAATAAGATGAAAAAAATAATGTTTACTGGTGGGGGAACCGTGGGACATGTGACCCTTAATCTCCTCTTGATTCCAAAATTTATCGAAGATGGATGGGAAGTTCATTATATTGGGGACAAAAAAGGAATCGAATACCAAGAGATCAAAAAGTCTGGATTAGAGGTACGATTCCATTCGATTGCAACGGGGAAATTGCGTCGCTATTTCTCTTTCCAGAATATGATGGATGTGTTCAAGGTGGCTTGGGGAACGCTCCAATCCATAGCGATCATGCTTCGTGTGCGCCCACAAGTTCTCTTTTCAAAAGGGGGCTTTGTCTCTGTACCGCCGGTGATCGCAGCTCGTCTGACTCGTGTTCCTGTTTATATCCATGAGTCGGATCTTTCGATGGGATTGGCCAATAAAATTGCTTACAAATTTGCCACTAAGATGTATACAACCTTTGAGCAGGCCTATGGTTTGACAAAGAGTGCCCATATCGGAGCGGTCACCAAGGTTACAAATCAGAATATGGCAACTTCGGATCTGCTAGATGAGAAAACAAAAGGATTCCGGAAAGAGTTGCCGACCCTCCTTTTTGTTGGAGGATCAGCAGGTGCGCGTGTCTTCAATGAATTTGTAACAGAACACCAAGCAGAGCTCTTACAGCACTACAATATCATCAATTTAACGGGAGACCCTTCTTTGAATCAAGCAGAAGGAGGCCTGTATCGAGTGGATTATGTAACCGATCTGTACTTACCAATGCTCCAAAAGGCGGATTTAGTGGTGACTAGAGGCGGGGCCAATACCCTATTTGAACTCTTGGCCATGAACAAACTCCATTTGATTGTACCGCTAGGAAAAGAAGCCAGCCGTGGTGATCAGCTTGAAAATGCCCAATATTTTGTTGATAAAGGCTATGCAGAACAAGTGCAGGAAGATCAATTGACACTTGAGACTTTTAACAAAACCATTCAAGAAATGTTGAAGCAGAGCCGAGTCTACCATCAAGCGATGGAAAAATCGACAGAGCTCCTGTCACTAGACGACTTTTACGGCATGCTTCAAAAGGATATCAGTAAGGGAAAAAATGACTGAGGACAATAAAAAAACGCCCAAGGAAGACAAGATCACAGAATTGTCAGCCTGGCAAAAAAGAAACAAAGAATATATAGAAAAAAAAGCCCTAGAAAAACTCAAAGAGGCTGAAACAGAAGAGCTGGAAAGCGAAGAAGCTGAAGAGTTATCAGAGAAAGAAATCGTTTCCGCCACAGAGGGTGATCTAGAAGAATCGGATGTGGAAATTGAATCTGAGGCTGAAGCAGGTCCAGAATCAGAAGGTTCAGAATCAGAAGTGCCTGATTCGGTTATAGAGGACCTAGATGTTCCAGAGGAGCAGGGGAAAAAGCTTTCCTTTTTCAAACGGTTGAAAAGGAACAAACCGAAAAAGGAACCTACGGTTGCAAAACGGCATCTCTATCGTGCTCTTCCTGTTATCGGGATTAGCTCGATTGTAGCTCTAGTCTCAATCTATTTTCTAAGTCCCTTGTCTACACAGAAAGTGATTGAATTTTCAGGGAACAAAGCTGTTGACCAGCAAAAGTTGTATGAAAAAAGTCGCATCAAAGAAGAAGATTATACTCTTACGACCTTCCTTCATAAGTCGGTTTATGAACAGAATATGAAAACAACTAGTCCATGGATCAAAGAGGTTCATATGAATTATCAATTCCCTGTGACCTTTAAAGTCAATGTGACAGAACACAAAGTGGTGGCCTATTATGTGACGGGAGAAGACCACTATCCAGTATTGGAAAATGGGGAAGTAGTAGAGACAGTAACACCTGCTTCAGAATTACCATCCTCTTATATCAGTTTGAAATTTTCAGATCGGGAATTGATTAGACAGTTTGTTCAACAAATGAAATCTATTTCTTCTTCGATTACGGATAAAATTGTATCGGTTGATTTGACACCGAGCAAGGTCACCGAAGACCTGGTAACCATTACCATGAAAAATGATAATAAAATCTTGGTTCCGATTTCCCAAATTACCCGTAAGCTACCTTACTACAAGACAATCAGTAAGCAATTAGACGATAATTCGACGATTGATATGGAAGCTGGAGTTTTCAGCTACAGTGAACAATCGATCGCAGAAGCCAAAGAACAAGCTGAAAAAGAGAAGACTGAAAGTACGGAAAATCAAGCTGAGCATTCTGAGGAAGCAGCCCAAGAGCAGAATACAGAGGGAGATAATTCTTCTGAAAATGTGGGAACCCCATAGATTATCTCAAATAATTGTAGAAAAAATGTCCATTTTAGGCTTCTTTGTGTTATAATGAAGTTTGGATAGTTCCAACTAAAAGGGCTATAAATAGATGTAAAGTGAAAACAAAAAAGAGAGAGGACTGGTGTAATGGCTAGAGACGGCTTTTTTACAGGTTTAGATATCGGTACTAGTTCAATAAAAGTATTGGTGGCAGAACATGTCAATGGAGAAATGAATGTAATTGGAGTCAGCAATGCAAAAAGTGCTGGCGTCAAAGATGGAATTATAGTAGATATCGAAGCTGCTTCAAATGCAATTAAAAATGCAATCAGCCAAGCTGAAGAAAAAGCAGGGATTTCAATCGATCTAGTCAATGTTGGGTTGCCTGCAAACTTACTACAAATTGAAGCAACTCAAGGAATGATTCCAGTCACAAGTGATTCAAAAGAAATCACAGATGCAGATGTTGAGAATGTTGTCAAATCTGCTCTTACAAAAAGTATGACACCAGATCGTGAAGTGATCACCTTCATTCCTGAGGAATTCACAGTAGATGGTTTCCAAGGAATTCGCGATCCACGTGGAATGATGGGAATCCGACTTGAAATGCGTGGTCTTCTTTATACAGGACCTCGTACAATCTTGCACAATTTGCGTAAAACGGTTGAACGTGCAGGTCTACAAGTTGAAAATATCATCATTTCCCCACTTGCTATGATCAAAACAGTCTTGAACGAAGGCGAACGTGAATTCGGAGCAACTGTGATTGATATGGGTGGTGGCCAAACAACAGTAGCATCTGTTCGTAGCCAAGAACTTCAATTTACAAATATCTACCAAGAAGGTGGCGATTACGTTACCAAAGATATTTCTAAAGTGTTGAAGACTTCTCAAAAATTGGCAGAAGGCTTGAAGTTTAACTATGGAGAAGCTTATGTGCCATCTGCTGGTAACGAAGTATTCCATGTAGAAGTCATTGGTGAAGTAGAGCCAGTTGAAGTGACCGAGAAGTACTTGGCTGAAATCATTTCAGCACGTATCAAACACATTTTTGAGCAAATCAAGCAAGATCTTGAGAGAAGACATTTATTAGATCTTCCTGGAGGAATTGTTATTATCGGTGGAGGCGCGATCCTTCCTGGTGTTGAAGAATTGGCTCAAGAAGTCTTTGGTGTAAATGTGAAATTGTTTGTTCCAAATCAAATTGGAATTCGCAATCCAGCTTTTGCCCATGTGATTAGCTTGTCTGAATATGCCGGCAATTTGACAGATGTAGATATTATTGCTCAAGCTGCCGTTCATGGTGACGAAGTCTTGCGTCAACAACCGATTCAATTTGATCGCCCTGTGCAACCTCAAGTACAAGCGCAATCTGTTCCTCCGGTACAACCGGCAGTGCCAGCATATAATGCTGAGAAGATTGAATCTCCGGTAGATGCTCAAGAAATTCCAGTAGCAAGCAATGAGGAGAAACAAGAATCAAAAACTACATTCAGGGACCGAATGAAAAATTTGATCGGTAATATGTTTGATTAAGGAGTGTAAGTATTTATGACATTTTCATTTGACACAGCAGCAGCACAAGGTGCAATTATTAAAGTAATCGGTGTCGGTGGTGGTGGTGGTAACGCCATCAATCGTATGATTGACGAAGGAGTTGCCGGTGTAGAATTCATCGCAGCTAATACAGATGTTCAAGCACTTTCAAGTGCAAAAGCTGAAACAGTTATCCAATTGGGTCCAAAATTGACTCGTGGATTGGGTGCCGGAGGTCAACCTGAAGTTGGTCGTAAGGCAGCGGAAGAAAGCGAAGAAGTATTAACAGAAGCTTTGCAAGGTGCTGACATGGTCTTCATCACTGCAGGAATGGGTGGAGGATCTGGTACAGGTGCTGCACCAGTTATTGCTCGCATTGCTAAAGCTGTTGGTGCTTTGACAGTAGCCGTTGTGACTCGTCCATTTGGATTTGAAGGTTCCAAACGAGGAAACTACGCAATTGAAGGGATCAATGAGCTACGAGAACATGTAGATACATTGTTGATTATTTCTAATAACAACTTGCTTGAGATTGTGGACAAGAAGACACCACTTCTTGAAGCTTTGAGTGAAGCAGATAACGTTCTTCGTCAAGGTGTTCAAGGGATCACTGACTTGATTACAAGCCCAGGATTGATCAACCTTGACTTCGCAGACGTGAAGACTGTGATGGAAAACAAAGGGAATGCCCTTATGGGTATCGGTGTTGGTAGCGGAGAAGAGCGTGTTATTGAAGCAGCTCGTAAGGCTATCTACTCTCCACTTCTTGAAACAACCATCGATGGTGCTGAAGATGTGATCGTTAACGTTACCGGTGGTTTGGATATGACCTTGATCGAAGCAGAAGAAGCTTCTGAAATCGTTAACCAAGCAGCAGGTCACGGAGTGAACATCTGGTTGGGTACCTCTATTGATGAAAGTCTTAAAGATGAAATCCGTGTAACAGTGGTTGCAACTGGTGTCCGTCAAGATAAAGTAGAACGTGTTAGCGGTATTGCTTCTTCACATCGTCCTTATAAGACAGGACCTCGTGAACAACGCACCCAAGCTGCACCATTTGACCGTGAATTTGATTTGAAACAAGATGTTGAATTGCCAACAACTCCAAGTCGTCCAGCGGTAGAACCAAACCGTGGTTCAGCCTTTGGTGATTGGGAT
>CAUTRO010000103.1:0-5301 GCA_963540685.1 uncultured Streptococcus sp. | reverse complement strand
TCAACCACTGCGTCTTGCTCGACAATCCAAAGATAATTGAGAGGCTAGGACTTTTTCCCAGCCTCTTTCTTGTCTCAAAAAACCAGCTAGAAGTAGCTGGTTTTGATTTTTATGAACGTCCTAAGATTCGTTTAATCAAGGACAAGGCTTTAAACTTCAGAGGATTTGGGTAATAACGGAAGGTACCCATCTTACGGACAATATAGCCGTTGAAGTTTTGTTTGAAACGAAGAACACCATCTGAGCCATCGAAGATCCCTTGAATCCCTAGGAAATTGTATCTTGGAATGCCACGTTTAATTGTTTCAAGCATCATGTATTCCTGGAGGACAGCAGGAGCATAGAACTTATTAAATTCGGTATAAGAGCCACTGAATAAATAGGTGGATTCTTGTGGCATATAGACAAAGAGGCTACCCGCAAGGATGACATCTTGGTCACCATATTTTTCAATATATTCTTTGGCTTCCTTCTTTCTCACCTCAAAGGTCTCAAACTGACTGGAAAATTCACGAAGTTGATTTTGTTTTTTCTCTGAATGTGGATTGACTTCAAGATCGTTCTGTAATTTCTCAATCTTCTGAGCTAGTTTGTCTTGGTCTTTTTCAAGATTCGTGTAGTAATTGTGGAAATTCAGAGTAGCAATCATGAAATCCGCTTTGTCCCCAAAACTATCGTAGAAAGTTTGGTAATAATCCAAGGTCTTGTCCAGATAGTCTCGTCGGTCACTGGTAGAAGAAGTAATATCCTTGAACAGTTGCAGTTCATCCCGGTTCAATCGTTTCAATTCAATACCGAAAGATTTGGCTTTTTTCACAAGAGGTTTTCCTTTTTTGCTAAAACTCTTGTGAAGATTTTTTTCGGTGATGCCTTCCATGTCTTTTACATAGTGCCAATCACCTTCTCCACCAGGGTAACCCGTTGTTAAACCATCATGTTGATACCCCAATTTTTTCAGCGTTTCCATGAAATGAGTTTGTTCTTCACTGGTAGGGGTTCCGTCGCTATCAAATGTCTGGTAGGTATCATAGGGTTTGATAACTAGTTCCATAGCTCCATTTGCTTTAGCATAGTCTTTTAAGGCTGCATAGAAGGGTTCTAGCATGGCTTCTTCTTGGTGGAGTGGTCCAGAATTGATTTCCATATGGAGACCACCCGTCATCGGTAGACTATACAAGATTGCTGCTACTTGGACTTTGTCATCTTGCTTCCAAGCGATAAATTGAACAGTGTTTCCCCGCTCTACAAGCAAATCGGCCATCTCTGCTGACTGGATGAAAGAGCGATGAGAAACGGTATTTGCAAATGAGGTAAATTCTTCTTTTGAAATTGTCGTGAGAGTCATAGGACTTATTTACTCCTTAATTTTTTCCGGATCTTGTAGGCTTTGTTTACAAGTGGATAGAGGGGACTGGTTGGGAGGTTGAATTCCCCAACAAATTCTTCAATGACAGGATTGAATTTTGATTTGAAATGATAAAGTCCACCATCTAGTGAGTTTTCAATTCCTCCCATATTTTGCCAAGATGCACCACGATCGAAAGCGTGTTGAGCTGTTTCGTACCAGGTGAGGATGGCGGGTTGGTAACGGCGGAATTCTTCATCCATCCCTGCATAAACATTTTCAGATGTCCCACCGAATTCAAGGCTTAAGGTACCAGATAAAGGAACGACCTGTTTACCTGCTTGGAGATGGTGCTCAAGAAATTGCAGTTCTTCCTCTATACGCTCTTTTTCTTTTTGGTTGTTCTCAACTTTGCCAGGCTTTGTTTTTTCGGTGAATTTTTCAGCCTCTGCCCTGTTTTTTTCAAGAACTTTTGTAAGGGAGGCTTTCCGTTCTGTGAGATCAAGAGTAGACAAAGTAATGTAGGATTGTCCTTGGTAGGTTGTGAGCAGTTTTTCGTAGTAATCTTTTCCACGTAAATGAATGCTTTTACGTGCTTCTGTCTTTTTCATGAGAGAAGCAAAGTCCTCTAACAATTCAGTCCCGCCAAATTGGACTTGGATCCCTTTGTTTCGAGCAGTTCGGATGGCTTGTCGAGTAGATTTTGAAAGGTCTTGTTCGGTGAAAAACTCTTTGTGGATATTCGCTTGAAAGCGTGGTTGGATATTTTCTGCCATATCACTTGTTCGGCCAGTCCATTCAACCCCTTCTTTAGTTAAGGTATCGATCACCGCTTGTACATCAGTGGTTTCCGTCTTTTCTTGTCCAATCAAGTGTTTGCTCAAGAAAAGACTTGGATCAAATTTCACAAACAAGGCCTTGTGTTGTTTGGCTATTTTTTTAAGGGATTGGATCACATATGAAACTAGCTCCTTGTTTTGGTAATCCATAATAGGGCCACGAGGAATGTAGAGCATGGAAAAGCCAAGTGGCAGGGGTTGAATCAAGATGTTTGCAACCGCGACTAATTGGTCTTCTTGATAAAAACCAACGCGTTCATTTCCCCAATTATCTTTAATTTTTGCCCATGAGCTGCTTTGTAAGAGATTGGTTTGGTCACTCTGAATCACAAAGGCATCATGCTCTGTAGCAGAAATTCCTAGCTGGTAATAGTACATTCCTTATAATACCCACTTTCTAAGGGCGTAGGCTACGCCCGATTCATCGTTTGATTTGGTGATAGTTGTAGCAATTTTTTTGAGAGCTGGATTGCCATTCTCCATAACGACGGCATGTCCAACGACTTCTAACATGGAGCGGTCATTTTCCTCATCTCCGATGGCCATGGTTTCTTCTTGCTGGATTCCAAGTCGTTGGGCTAGATGAAGAAGGGCAGCTCCCTTATTGGTCGTTTTTCCTAGAATTTCTAAATAAAAAGGGGCTGATTTGACCATGGTAAAGCGGTCCTGAAATTCTTGAGGGATCTTTGCAATCGCAGCATCTAGAATGTCTGGCTCATCGATATACATGGCCTTAACAAATTCTTTCTCGCGAACTTCTTCAGGCGTCCGGTAATAAAGAGGCATATTAACTAGTTGAGATTCATGAATGGTGTAGCGTCCGATATCTCGATTACTGGTATAAATTCTGTCTTTTGTAATCGCATGAGAGTGAATCTGAAGTTTGTTGGCGAGAGACTCGATATCAAGATAATCCTCATAGGTTAAGAGGTCCTTGATGAGTTCTTTTCCAGTAGCGGTTTCTTGAACTAAGCCGCCATTAAAGGTAATGACATAGTCTCCAGGATCCATGAGGTGAAGTTCCTTTAAGAGTTTTGAGACACCTGCAATGGGACGACCTGTTGTGATCACAATTTTGACTCCCGCAGTCTTTGCATCTTGAATAGCTTGAAAAACATCTGGTGTGATCTCTTTTTTTGAATTGAGGAGTGTACCATCAATATCGATCGCAACTAATTTAATGGACATTCGTCTCTCCTGTAAAATAATCATTGGTAATGTAGGAAATGAATTCCTCTACTTGCTTACTGAAAAGTCCGTTAGCTTCCAACATTTCTTTTGGAAAATAGAAGCGGTTGTCTCCATAGCGGGTTCCTGCAAGGGCAGCGACAAGTGGAGATAACTGAGACAATTCGGCCAAACTTCCATCTTTTCTTATCATCTCAATCTGAGTCCGCGGTTTTTCAAGCTCTGGCCGATAAATATCGTAGGGCAAATCGAAATTTTGGTGGATGGCAGTGTAATAAGTAGGATTAAACCCAACCTCTTTAATCAGTTTTTCAAGGATTATTAAGTCTTTTCGCTTATCTTCTGTAAATAGAATCGACTTAAATACTTTCCGATTGATATAGCGCTGAGAAAGATCAGACAGGATGGTATCGAGACTCTCCATCCAGACTTGGAAATAGGTATTCATGACACCGTCATCTAGATTTAAGTAGTCTTGGATGGTGACCTCTTCTTCAAAAAATGGAATCAAGCGAGGTGACGTGAGTTGAAAATACGCTTTTTGATCGGGATAGATCGTTCGAGCTCGTTTGAGTAAGTTTTGAAGGAGAACTTCCATGGCGCGAGTAGCTGGGTG
Organism: uncultured Streptococcus sp.; assembly: GCA_963540685.1. Lineage (GTDB taxonomy): Bacteria > Bacillota > Bacilli > Lactobacillales > Streptococcaceae > Streptococcus. The sequence goes on along the minus strand of CAUTRO010000103.1, from coordinate 1,313 downwards.
GAAGTAGACTTGCATATACATTTGGTAACGGCTGACCACGTAATCCTCGACAGCATGCATGCCATTTTGCTGGAAGGCAATGCCATTTTCAATCGGTCGAATGACACGAAGAATGCGGGTTAAGTCGAATTTTCCATAGGAAGCACCTGTAAAGTAGGCATCCCGTAGTAAATAATCCATTCGGTCCACATCAATTTGACTGGAAATCAACTGCACCACTTGCTTATTGGGGTAGGTGTGGTCAATGACGCTGGCTACACGATTTGGAAAATCAGGTGCTACCTGTAAGAGGATCTGATTCACCTCCGTCTCAGGACTGGTGATGATTAACTGGGTCATTTTTTCATGATCGGTCCCAAAGAGTCCTTCGAAGGTATGGGAATAGGCACCATGCCCGATATCATGAAGAAGGGCTGCTGTCATGGTCAGTAGATTTTCATCCGAATTCCATTGATCTGCATACTTCTCCTCAAAAATAGACAAAATCCCTCTTGAAATTTCATAGGCACCAAGACAGTGAGAAAAACGACTATGCTCCCCACCGTGGAAGGTAAAACCAGATGTCCCCAGTTGTTTGATGCGGCGTAGTCGTTGAAATTCTTTACTATTAATTAATTGATAAATGATGGGATGATCCACGTGAACATAATCATGCACGGGATCGCGAAAGACTTTTTCATTCATGGGTCTATTATAGCAGAAAACGGCCTAAATTGGTATTGAGAGATGGTTGCAATAGGAAAAAGAAAGAAGTTTTTGGTAAAATAAAGGAAAGAGGGAAAGGATGGAAACTTTTGAAAATTAGAATACAAAGTCAGATTCAATTTGATGATCAACTCGAAGTGATGGATCAATATTACGAAGGGGAGTGGAAGGAAAAAGGTGGCTATTACTATCTGCTTTACGTTAACGAAGAAGGAGAAAAAGTAGTTTTGAAGTTTCATGATCAAGAATTGACCATGACTCGCTTCTCAACACCAAAATCCATCATGAAATTCATGGCTTCAGAGAAAGGCCATGCACTCATTCCGACTCCTTTAGGCATGCAACAATTTGTGACTGATACCAAGGAATATGCGTTGGAACAAAATAAACTTGGTTTGTCCTATCAGTTGTTTACAGCGGATGAAAGCCAGCAATTCGCTACCTATCGCTTAGAATTAACATGGGAAGACTAGTTATCAGTGGTTTTTCTTTATTTTTTTACGATTTGTGGTATAATGAAACCATTCAAGGGAGTAGCTGGCGGATTGTCCGCGATAGTGTCGTCATTCCGAATTATTTCCGGCACTATATTAAACAGCGAGACTTGT
>CAUTRO010000102.1:0-5334 GCA_963540685.1 uncultured Streptococcus sp. | reverse complement strand
ATCTTTAAAGCGCAAGGGGTGGATTACATCATCTCTGGCGGTCAAACAATGAACCCATCAACAGAAGACTTTGTTAAAGCTGTTGGAGAGTTGAATGCGCGAAACATCATTATCTTGCCAAACAACAAAAATATCTTGATGGCCGCTCAATCTGCAGCAGAAGTGATTGATCAACCTGCAGCAGTCGTAGAGACTAAGACCATCCCTCAAGGCTTGACTAGTCTTCTTGCCTTTGATGAAAGCAAGTCGATCGAAGAAAACTACGAACGCATGAGCGCTTCATTGAGCGATGTTGTGTCTGGTAGTGTGACAACAGCGGTTCGCGATACCACGATTGATGGGCTTGAAATCCATGAAAATGACAATCTTGGAATGGTCGATGGTAAGATCGTCGTTTCAAAACCAGATATGATGGAAACATTGGAAGAAACATTCGCTCATATGTTGGACGAAGATAGTGAAATTGTGACCATCTATGTCGGTGAAGACGGCAGTGAGGAGTTGGCAAACGAATTAGCCCAAGCCCTTGCTGAGAAGTATGAGGATGTAGAAGTGGAAATCCACCAAGGTGGGCAACCAGTCTACCCATACTTGTTTAGTGTAGAATAATTGAACAGAAGGTTCCTTTCGGAACCTTTTTTGTATATAGAAAAACAAGGAGATTTCCTATGAAATCGGCAGAATTCTAAGGATCCGAGACAGAAGTGAAACCTCCTCAGAGGCTTTCGTAGTGAAAAAAAGAGGACTTTGTAAAAAGTCTCAAATTAATCCGTTTTTTATTCAAAATGAAGGGCTTGAAATAATGGGGAAATGGTTTGAAAAGCGAAGTTTTTAGACAAGAAAGACGCGATATGTTATACTGATAACAGTATGTGAAAGGAGAGTTATAAAAATGAAGAAATTTTTTGTAACCCTTGGGCTAGCCATTTTGGTATTGACTGGTTGTTCGCAATCCCAAACAAAGAAAACAACACCCGCTAGCTCATCTAGCAGTTCTTCTGTTAAAAAAGAAGTAAAAAATGAAGAAAAAACCACAACCTTAGTTGGAGATATCAATGGAACAAAACACCGGGATATCATCAAATCTAAGGGAGATAAGGTTGAAAACCTTCGCATCGAAGTGACAGCTGATCTGCCCCAACAACTTGGGACCATTGCAGCAGAGAAGTCACCTGAAGAACTCACAGCAGCTATTCAAGCTTTGTTGGAGCAAAATGAAGACTACAAGAAGTTAAAAACCGTCCCTGGTTTTAGTTTGGAGTTTAGTGTCACACCAGAGAAGAAATTGCTCTCAACTAGTGTGATTGACCTGAACCAAATTGATGCCAAGTCTCTAGAAGAAATTTCTTACTTCAAAGATGCTGGTCTCAATGACTTGAAAAATATGAAGGCGGATGCCTTGATCAAGGCCTTGAAGTTGCATGGTATGAAAGAAGAAGGCCAGTAAGAAGAAAAAAGTCGAGTGAAGGCACTCGGCTTTTTTTAGTGACTTTTGTCATGTGAGCCAGTGACAAAATCATCTAGTGGCAATTTTTACCTTTGGCTATAATAGAGTCAGAAAGTGAGAGGGTTAAAAAATGAAACAATGGTTCTATAAAGTGTTTACGTTAACAGTGGTTGGGATGGTCGTCTATCTGATCTTTTCAAAGGATGATAGCCTCTATTACCATTTTCCATGGGAATTATTTGCGGGGATTGGCATCGTGAGCTGGGCGGTTCAAGAAGTGTTGAAAATGGTCAAGGCTGTTAAAAAGGAGATGGAGCAATGAACAAGAAACTAGAAATTGGCTGGATGTTTGCTTTGTGTATGGTCCTCTGGGGAACTGAGCAGATGACGGGCTGGTTTTCAGCTCATTTTCCTAGCTGGTTTTTCCAAACGGTTTGGGGTGTAACCTTGGTTGTCTTTGTTATCATTCCAGCTGGCCAAATCTGGTTGAAAGGAGAGCATCATGAGTGTCATTAGAGTAGAGAACTTGAAGAAAAGTATTAAAGGAAAGGTGATTTTAGAAGATCTTTCTTTCAGGGTTGAACGAGGAGACTGTTTGGCCTTGATTGGACCAAACGGAGCTGGGAAAACAACCTTGATGAACTGCCTCCTGGGAGATAGGAAGGCGACTTCTGGGATCGTTGAAATAGAGGGAAAAGCTCCTGGTCATCCTCAGTTAAAGGCTAGTGTTTCTTATCTTCCTCAAGAGAATGCCATCGTGCAAAAGCTAACTGTGCAGGAACTGATTAGTTTCTTTCGCTCCATTTATCCTAATCCCTTAACGGTCAATGAAATCGATGATCTATTGCGATTTAGCCTAGAGCAGAAGAAACAACTGGCCAGCAAGTTATCTGGTGGTCAAAAGCGTCTCCTATCCTTTGTCCTGACCTTGATTGGTCGTCCCAGTCTGCTATTTTTAGATGAGCCAACGGCTGCCATGGATACGTCAACTCGTCAACGCTTTTGGGAGATCGTCGGGCATTTAAAGGAAGAGGGTGTGACCATTGTCTATTCTTCGCATTACATCGAGGAAGTAGAGCACACGGCTGATCGAATTTTGGTCTTGCACCAGGGCCATTTGCTTCGAGATACGACGCCACTAGCTATGAGAAGCGAAGAGGTAGAAAAACATTTTACTCTGCCTTTGCGATACCAAGCTCTAGTGGCAGGGATGAACGGAATTGGTCAAGTGACGGTCAAACCCGATGCCCTTCAGGTTGTGACAGGCGATGCCGATCGTTTGTGGACTCGATTGCAGGAAGAAGGATGTTCGATCCAAGAGATAGAGGTGACCAATCGAAGTTTATTGGATTCTATTTTTGAAAATACAAAGGAAGTAGGTAGAGAAGATGAAACGCATGAAAGCTCTCGGCGTGGTTGAGTGGCATTTGACCAGACGCCAAGCCATTTATTACTTATTATCAATTGGGATGCCAACGGCCTTCTATCTCTTTTTTTCAGGAATGTACCAGGACACACCAGGTGCACCAGCTCATTTTATGAGGGATTATCTCCTCTCCATGACGGCTTTTTCCATGATGTCTACGGCTCTATTTTCCTTTCCAACGGTTCTTGAAACCGATCGACTCAACAATTGGCAAAAAGTCTTGCGCCATACCCCGGTATCTATGGTAGAATATTATCTAATAAAGGTTGCGGGTCTCTTTGTAGATTTTCTCCTCTCTATTGGGGTCGTATTTACCGTGGGTCATGTGGTGCGGCATGTGAACATGCCCTTACAGGATTGGGTCTTAGCAGCCTTCCTTCTCATCCTAGGAAGTCTAGCTTTTGTAGCTATCGGTCTGGTCTTGACCTTGCTTCCTTCCAGTCAATTGATGTCGGTTGCGGGCAATCTCCTCTATATGGGACTGGCTGTCATGGGTGGCCTATGGATGCCCATTAGTGTCTTTCCAGAATGGATGCAAGCTATTGGCAAATGCCTGCCAACTTATCAATTGATGGAACTGATCAAGACCTTTTTAAACAAGGGGCAGGTTAATGTCTTTGCTAGTCTCTATTTAACCTTGTTTACCCTGGTCTTGTTTGTCCTTGTTATCGTTTATCGTCGTCATTCTGAGGTTCGTTCATGATTGAAAAACTCAAGCGTATTCATTATATGTTCTACGTAAGCTTGGTCTTTATGGCCTTTCCCTTTTCTTCTATTTTTTTAGGGCAAATTCCCTGGTGGCATTTCTTTTTGGCCCTCTTCTTTATGGTGAGCTATCTGGGAATCCTCATTACGGAAAATAAGAAACTGACCTGGCTTTTTTGGCTCTATCTTTTGGCTTATATTGCAGGGAACACCTTTTATATTGGAAGTAACTATATATGGTTTTACTACTATATTAGCAATATTTTAGTCTATCATTTTCGAATTCATCATTTTCGTTCCCCCTTTTTTTGGACGGCAGTTTTGTCACAATTGATCCTCTTTGGAGCCTTGTCATTTAATCCCTATTTGGGAAAGGGCGAATGGATTTTTATACTGATTATCTGCTTGTTCATCGCGATTATGACCTATAGCATGGTCCGGATTCGAATAATGGAGGAGCTGAAAGTCGACCATGCCAAGCAAAACGCCCAGATCAATCTCTTGCTGGCTGAAAATGAACGCCATCGGATTGGCCGTGATTTGCATGATAGTCTGGGACACACCTTTGCCATGCTCAGTGTCAAGGCAGACTTGGCTGATCAATTCTTAGCATTAGGACAGATTGAAAAGGCTCAGGAACAGGTACAAGAGATTCAAGCCATTAGCCAAGAGTCCATGCACCAAGTCCGAGAGATTGTAGAGAACTTAAAGCAACGAACTCTGGCAAGAGAGTTGGAAACTGTCCAGCAAATGCTAGAAGTGGCGCAAGTAAAAGTGGAGATCCAAAACGAACTCGATACAGCTAGTATCTCGCCGATCCTAGAGTCTGCTCTGGCCATGGTGTCTCTGGAATTAGCCACTAATATGATCAAACATGCCAAAGCGACGCAAGCCCTTCTCTCTTATCGCTCCACCGAAACAGGGGTGGAAATGGTCGCAGAAGACAATGGCATCGGCTTTGTCAAAGTCTCCGACAAGGACCTGCACTCGATCCGCGAACGGATTGCCTTGTTGGGAGGAGAGCTGGTGATCAGTCATCGTAAAAACCCAACTCGAATAGAATTAACTATCCCTTATCAAGAAAGGAAATAAGATGCGCTTATTAGTTGCTGAAGACCAAAGTATGTTGCGCGATGCTCTCTGCCAGCTCTTGCTTTTGCAAGAGGACGTGGAAGAAGTCTTGCAGGCTGGAGACGGGCAAGAAGCCATTCACTTACTCGAAAGCCATCCAGTCGATATTGCTATTGTAGATATCGAGATGCCGATCAAAACAGGGCTAGAAGTGTTGGAATGGGCCAAACGTCAACAACCCCAGCTCAAGGTTGTCATCGTTACCACCTTTAAACGACCAGGCTATTTTGAACGGGCCCTCAAGGCTGGAGTCGATGCCTATGTCTTAAAAGAACGTCGCATTACGGACTTGATGGCCACCCTGCATACAGTTTTGGCAGGGCAAAAAGAATATTCTCCTGAATTAATGGAGGGAATCCTAACCCACCCCAATCCTCTAAGCTCTCAGGAGCAAGCGGTCCTAAAAGAAGTTGCAAAGGGAGCTTCTAATCAAGAAATTGCTGATCGTTTATTTCTCTCTAACGGGACTATCCGCAATTATATGTCGGCTATTCTGACCAAGTTGAATGCAGAGAATCGGACTGAAGCAGCAAAGATCGCCCAAGAAAAGGGATGGTTATAAGGAAGAAAAGAGAGTGGGACAGAAATCGGTCATTCGTTAGAATTCGATTTCGTCGTCCTACCT
>CAUTRO010000101.1:0-5351 GCA_963540685.1 uncultured Streptococcus sp. | reverse complement strand
AGCCTTGAGAGCTCGGGTCTTAATCGCTGGATTTGATTACAGTTTTGGTTCAGATAAAAATATGGCTTCTAACTTAGCTGCTTATTTTGATGGTCAGGTCGAAGTCATTCCACCCGTATTGGATCAAGGCGAAAAAATTAGCTCGACCCGCATCCGTCAAGAGGTCATCAAAGGGCGTGTTAAGGAAGCTGCACGCTTGCTTGGCCATCCCTTATCCAGTCGGGGAATCGTTGTCCATGGAGATGCGCGTGGTCGGACGATTGGTTACCCTACAGCAAATCTAGCACCGATTGATCGGACCTATCTGCCCTCAGACGGGGTCTATGTGGTTGATGTATCTTATAAGGGGCAGACCTACCGAGGAATGGCTTCTGTTGGTAAAAATGTTACCTTTGATGGGAAAGAGCTTCGGTTTGAAGTGAATCTCTTTGACTTTTCAGGAGATATCTATGGCCATACCTTGACGGTACATTGGTTGGACAAGATTCGGGAGATGATCAAATTTGATAGTATTCCCCAATTAGTGGCTCAATTAGAAGATGATGAAGTGGTCGCTCGACAATGGACTAGGGATTAGGAGTTTGCCTAATCCTTTTTCTAGTGGTTTTAGGCGAAAAAATGAAAGTGCTTCCTGATTTCCATAGAAATTCATAAAAATCGTCTAGAAATCAAAAAAAGCGCTTTTCAAGCACCTATTTTTTTTGTATAATAGAGTCAGGTAGTTATATATAAAAAAAGAAGTGAACCACATGATTACATTATTTTTATCACCGAGTTGTACATCATGTCGAAAAGCTCGGGCTTGGTTAAAAAAGCACGATGTTCCATTTAAAGAACACAATATTATGACAAGTCCGTTGAGCAAACAGGAGTTGACAAGTATATTGGCCTTAACCGAAAACGGAACAGACGACATTATTTCAACTCGCTCAAAAATTTTTCAAAAATTGGATGTTGATGTCGAAGATTTATCGATCTCAGCCTTGATTCATCTCATTGAGGAGAATCCAAGTCTCTTGCGGAGACCAATTATTTTAGATGACAAACGGATGCAAATCGGCTTTAACGAAGATGAAATTCGTGCCTTCTTGCCGCGTAGTTATCGTAAACAAGAGTTACGCTCTGCCACTCTAAGAGCAGAAATAAACTAAGAAGTATGTCGAATGCAAAAAAATTATAGTTACCCACTGGACTTATCGTGGAGCACTGAAGAGCTTGCTTCAGTGCTTTCTTTTTTCAATAAAGTCGAAGAAGCCTATGAAAGTAAGGTAGAGGCCAAAGAATACATGGAAGCCTACCGTGCTTTTAAGAAGGTTGTGCCAAGTATCGGAGAAGAAAAACGTCTTGGACGGGAGTTCGAAGAAGTGAGTGGTTATTCTCTCTATCGCGCAACCCAGGCTGCAAAGCAAAAAGAGGAAGGATGGTTTTCTCTTGAAGAATAAATTAGAGTTTGCAAAAGAGATCGTTTTGGAAGCAGGGGAGTATTTACGCCTTCATCTCAATGATTCCTTAATGATTACGAAGAAGACGGGGCCGACGGACTTGGTAACCCAAATGGACCAACAGGTTCAAAAGGATTTGGTTGAAAAAATCAATCGTCGCTATCCCGAAGATCGGATTTTTGCGGAGGAAGATGGCCTTCGATCTCCGATTTCAGAAGGAGCGGTTTGGGTCATTGATCCCATTGATGGAACCAATAATTTTGTGACCCAAAAGGAAGATTTTGCGGTGATGGTGGCCTATTTCGAAGACGGAATTGGTCAATTTGGTTTGATCTACGATGTCATGCGGGACCACCTCTTTTATGGGGGTGGAGAATTCCCCGTTTATTGCAATGATATTGAACTAACGCCCTTTGTGGATCAGCCTTTGGAGAACTTTCTGATCGCGTCAAATGTTGGTATGCTTGAAAAAAATGACTGGGGCATGGCCGATCTTGGAATGGATTCACTAGGAATTCGCGTCTATGGTAGTGCAGGCATTAGTTTTGCAAAAATTCTCTCAGGTGGTATTTTAGCTTACTTTAGCTATATCTGGCCATGGGACTACGCCGCAGCAGCGATCATGGGCGAACGGTTAGGCTATACAGTCTTAAATCTAAATGGGGATAGACCCAATTACCAGACAGTGGAACCGATTATGATGGTTCCGAAAATGAAGTTAACAGAAATTCAAACTTATCTTAAGAAAGGGAGAAGTTAAATGAATTTTCCCAATGGTTTTAAAGAAAAATACCAGCATCTTCTGGGTGAGGATGCTGCTGCTTTTTTTGCGACCTTTGATCAAGAGGCAGTAGCAGCCTTTCGTACTAACCCCTTAAAAGAAGGTCAAAAATCCTTTGACGATCCCATTCCTAATACTCCTTGGGGGCACTACGGGAAAGTCTCTGGAAAATCAATCGAGCATGCGACGGGCTTGGTCTATTCGCAAGAGCCAGCAGCACAGATAGTGGCCCAAGTAACCCACCCTCATCCTGGGATGAAAGTTCTAGACTTAGCGGCAGCTCCTGGAGGAAAGACGACCCAGCTCCTATCTTATTTGGACAATCAGGGACTCTTGGTCTCTAATGAAATCCACAAGGGGCGCTCGAAAATTCTCGTTGAGAATGTCGAACGCTTCGGTGCCAGAAATGTGCTAGTAACCAATGAGTCAGCTGAACGTCTTGCAAAAGTTTTCTCAGGCTTTTTTGATCTGATTGTCCTAGATGCCCCTTGTTCAGGTGAGGGGATGTTCCGCAAGCAACCAGATGCCATGGACTATTGGTCTGTCGATTATCCTAGAGAGTGCAGTCTCCTTCAAAGAGAAATTTTGGAGGATGCCCTCAAGATGTTGGTCCCAGGTGGTTTCTTGGTTTATTCGACCTGCACCTGGGCTCCTGAGGAAAATGAAGAAATTGTATCTTGGCTTTTAGAAACGTTTGATCTGGAGCTGGAAAATATCGAGAAGATCAATGGGATGGCAGAAGGGATTAACTACCCCGATACAGCTCGTATGTATCCTCATCTCTTTAAAGGGGAGGGCCAATTTGTCTCTCGATTCCGTTATCTAGGAGAGAATCGACCTGCCAAAGTCCCTTCGAAGAAGGACCAATTGTCTGCAGAACAAAAGAAATTGTGGCAGGAATTTGCCAAGAAACACTTGAAAATCACGCTCGAAGGGGTCCTCGAAACCTTTGGTGATGAGCTGTATTTAGTTCCTTTGGGTTTACCAGATTTGCGCAAAGTAAAAATTGCTCGAAATGGTTTGCACCTGGGAACCTTCAAGAAAAATCGTTTTGAACCTAGTTTTGCCCTTGGCTTAGCTCTAAGACCGAGTGAAGTCAGAGAGACCGTTGCCATCATACCAGAGGACTTTGTTCATTATGTGGCGGGAGAGACCATTCAATTGAAGGAATCGCATCCAAATGGTTGGTACCAGGTCGTCATAGAAGGCAATGGTTTGGGCTTTGCCAAAGTCACTGGACGGACCCTGAAAAATTTCTATCCCAAGGGCCTACGTTTTAGGTAAAATGCTAGGCAAAGAACCGGTTCTATGATATAGTGGAAGTAAAGGTTTTTTGAAATAAATTGTCAAAAAATCGAAAGTGAAATAGTGAAATATCAAGGAGACATGATTTGAAAACGTCTAAAAAGTTAGTGTTAGGATTAGCGACGATTGCATTAGCAGGAAGCTTATCTGCTTGTGCTTCTTGGATTGACCGTGGAGAAGCGATTACAGCTGTTGGATCAACAGCCCTACAACCGCTAGTTGAAGGGGTGGCAGATCGTTATGTTGAAGAAAATCCTGGTAAGATTGTTAATGTCCAAGGTGGAGGATCTGGTACAGGTCTTTCTCAGGTCCAATCGGGAGCTGTGGATATTGGAAATAGTGACCTCTTTGCGGAGGAGAAAAATGGAATCGATGCTTCTAGCTTGGTAGACCATCAAGTGGCAGTAGCAGGAACAGCCATCATTGCAAATAAGAATATTTCTGTAGACGATCTGACAACTGAACAATTGCGTAAGATTTTTACTGGTGAATATACCAACTGGAAGCAATTGGGTGGTGAGGATCTGGAAATTACCATTGTAAACCGGGCAGTAGGGTCTGGTAGTCGTGCTGTATTTGACAAAATAATCATGGATGGTAAAGATCCTAAACAGGCTCAGGAACAGGATTCTAACGGAATGGTGAAGAACATTGTTTCCCAGACTCCGGGTGCCATTTCTTATTTGGCTTTTACCTACGTGGATGATAGTGTCAAAACCATGAAGTTAAATGGCTATGAACCAACTAAGGAAAACGTGGTGAACAATAACTGGCCAATCTGGTCCTACGAACACATGTATACCAAGGGGGAGCCAAGTAAATTGGAGCAAAAATTCTTGGATTTTATGATGACGGATGAGGTCCAGCAGGAAATCGTTGGTGAGATGGGCTATATCCCAATCAATGATATGAAAGTCAGCCGTGATCTTGACGGTAATATTACGAAGAAATAAAAAGAATTAGGTAAAACATGAACGAAGTAGCAAAAAAAATGCTGACGAAATCAAAAAACTCCCGCCTAGAAAAATTTGGGAAGACCATTACCTTCTGCTGTATGAGTTTAATTGTCTTTGTTGTAGCTTTGATTTTAATTTTTGTAGCCCAAAAGGGCTTATCGACCTTCTTTGTCAACAAGGTCAATGTCTTCAGTTTCCTTTTTGGAGCCACATGGAATCCGTCAGGGAAAGAATTTGGGGCGTTGCCAATGATCTTGGGTTCCTTCATTGTAACCCTCTTGTCTGCTTTGGTGGCGACGCCTTTTGCCATAGGTGCGGCAGTCTTTATGACAGAAGTGTCTCCAAAGGGAGCTCGTCTCTTACAGCCAGCCATTGAATTGTTAGTAGGGATTCCTTCTGTTGTATATGGATTTATTGGTTTGCAAGTGGTGGTTCCATTTGTCCGTTCCATCTTTGGTGGGACAGGATTTGGGATCTTGTCAGGGGTCTTTGTCCTCTTTGTCATGATTCTTCCAACTGTGACTTTTATGACAACAGACAGCTTACGGGCAGTACCTCGTCACTATCGGGAAGCCAGTATGGCTATGGGAGCAACTCGTTGGCAAACCATCTGGCATGTCACCTTAAAGGCAGCTCGCTCAGGTATTTTCACGGCGGTTGTCTTTGGGATGGCGCGTGCTTTTGGGGAAGCCTTGGCTATTCAGATGGTAGTTGGAAATTCAGCGGTTATTCCAACATCTCTAACAACTCCAGCTTCCACCTTGACCTCTATTTTGACTATGGGTATTGGAAATACCGTTATGGGAACCGTTAACAACAACGTTCTCTGGTCACTTGCCTTGGTGCTCTTGTTGATGAGTTTAGCAT
>CAUTRO010000100.1:0-5396 GCA_963540685.1 uncultured Streptococcus sp. | reverse complement strand
CAACACGAACGAGAACTTTTTTCCCTTTCAAGTCAACGTCTTTAACAGTCAATTTTGCCATTGGATATGACTCCTTCTTTTTTTAATACATGATAATTATATCACAAAAGCTGTAAAAGAGGTAGAAAAATAGTGGATTTCTACTTCTTAATAGCCTATCTGGATTGATACTCCTGCATCAGGATCTACATCATAAAACCTCCCTTGTTTTTCACAAAGGAAGTTTATGATTGATTTTAACTTTTTAAGCCTCTAGAAAACGTTACTCCTCTTTCTTCTTACCTGCTAAGAGGAAGCCTCCAAGTGCTGCTAAGAGAACAGCTTCTGCTGCAAAGGAAGCTTCTAGGCTTGCCGTATTTGGTAAGTGTTCCGATTGACCTTCTTTGCTTGCATCTTTTATTTCTTGCTGAACCGTTGGCTGTGAGTTCGCTCCTTGGTGGGCACTTAACAACTGATGGATCTCTTGATCGACCACATCCTTATGATCCACCTCTTGATGAGCAGGTTTAGTAGAAATCGTTGGGACAAACTGATCTACTTGAGATGAATCTGAAGGCTTCAACGGATTAGCTGGATCCGGATTCGTTGGAGTACTTGGTTGATCTGGCTGAGTTGGTTGATCCGGTGTCTCAGGTTGATCTGGCTGGATTGGCTGATCCGGTACCTCTACCTTTTGAGTTTTGTAGACAATTGCATAGTGAGTAAAGTGTGGAGCTGTAAAGATGACTACATCTCCCACACGCTCAAAGGCTAAAGATTGAGGCACTTGACCTTCTGGGAAGAAGAGGACTTGCTCCACTTCTTTATCTTTATCCACAGGTATTTTCACAAGTGATGGATGCTGTGTATCGATATCCTGACCACTTGCATCGACTCCTTCGATATCAAAGATAGCCGCTTCTCGTCCCTTCAGCTCTTCTTTTTCTGCCTGATTTGCTTCAACTTTCGCGACTTTCAACCCCTTAACAACAGTAGGTTCCAAATTAGAGAACTGAACTTCAACTCCAGTTGCAGGGTCTACAAAGACTGCCGGCTTATCTTCTTTCAAGAGCGCAATCAAGGTTTCTAGACCTGTTTTTGCGGTTGCGAGCGCTTCAGGAGCGAGTTCTGAAGAGTCTAGGACTTCTTTATTTTTCTCAACCAGTGCCTTCAAAGCATCACCAGAAGGATGATTTGGCTTGCTTGCTAATAGAGTGGTCGCTTCCTCTGTCAGAGCAGAGAGAGTTTCTTTTTCTTTTGTTAGATTGGCTTGACCATCCAAGGCTTTCAAGAGAGCGGTCAATTGGTTCAACTGCTCATTGACTTGATCTTGTGTGCTGGTATCATGCTCTTTCAAGACTTTTTCAGAAGCAGCTATTCCAGCCAACAAGGCTTCTTTGACTTCAGGAGTGGCAAAAGTAAAGTCTACTTTGGATTTTGCAGCTTCAGCTTCAGCCAATTTTTGCTTGAGGTATTCATCGTTGAGAGCTGGTTTTGGATTCACGAGGACATCAAAGCTTGTGCTAGCTCCCTTGTAATGGACGGTGATGGTTTGACGACCTTCCTTGCTCGCATCAAAGCCAGTTACTTCAACACCTTCATCGGTCAAGGCGTGCGTTTCGGTCGTTTCATCTTCAAAGACGACTGTAAAGCGTCCGCCTTCTTTTTCGAATGCTTCTCCGACGATATATTCGACTTTTGGTTTGTCAGTCAATTCTAGACCAGCAACGGCTTTTTCACCTGCTTCCTCTGCACTGACCACAAAAACAGTGAGAGTCTTATCTAATTTCTGACCAAGGTAAGAAACTTCTAAGTGCTGTTCTCCAAGCTTGCTACTGTCAAATCCATGAATTTCTACACCTGAGTTGGTGAGGTTGACCAGTTGATCTGCTTGTCCATCTTGATAATGAACGCGAAGAGTCGCTCCTTTCAAGGAAAGCGCATCTCCTTCTCGGTAGACCTTCTTAGCTAAGCCCTCTTCTAATTGAACTCTACTAATTTCTTTATTATTTTGAGGCACTTCAATGGCTAGGATATTACTGATATCTTTACCAGGTTCTTGTGCACGATAGTAAAGAAGAGATGGAGTCGATTCAAAAGCGAGCGGTTTAAAGATCAGATTTCCAGCTTGATCGGCTGTCATAGTCGCAATTGGACTAGTGGCTTTTTTATCCGCATAAAGAGTCAGTATGGTATTTGCTGGGACATCTTTAAAACCAACTTGAATAAAATGATTGCCTAGGTTTTGTGCTGCAGCATTTTTCATCGGGATGTTGACTGTTTCAGTATCCAGACTTTCATACATCTTCCAGTTATAGATTCGAATGGCTTGCCATGGAGTCCCATTGTCGGCTGTAATGACATGGAGACGCCAGTCTTGAGCCTTGATCGGATGGTCGAGTGTAATGTCAGACACATGGGCTTTATTGCCACGAACTTCCTTGGCGAGCTTCCATTCACCCGCTTCATCCTTGTAATAAAGGTCGAAGTCACGGGTATTCATCTTTCCATCATCGACAGATTCTCCACCCGCACCTGCATGGTCCATGACCCAACGAACAATGGTCCGTGGTTGTGTCAAGCGAATATCGACGGTTCCACTCAATTGAGCAGAAGACCATTTATCTGAAAGGCTCGTAATGGTTCCATTCAACATCCCCTCGATGCCTTCACTACCATCTGCATCTGGGAAACTTGAACCGATGACTTTTGCCCCGATCACTACGTTTGGTGCCAATGCTTTTGGTAAGCTCGTATCCGATACTGTCATGCCCCAATCAAAGGCTACAGTTCCTGCATCTGAACGTTGACCGTTCTTCCCAACAGCCACAACCTTGAGTTCCTGAGTGGTCCCTTCAGCACTTGCTGAACGACTAACTTTAGGCAGATAGACGGTTGTCGCAGAAGACCCCGTTAAGAGACGCCAGTTATCGCCATCTTTCTCATAGACTTCATAATAATCTGCATCCGCAACCCCTTTAAAGTTTAGGACTGCTTCTGCTTCCTGCGCATTTTGCAGGCGTTTGCCTTTCACGGTTACTTCAGAAGGAGCAGCTGGTTTTTCTTGGTTCGACGTAATCGACAATTGTCCGAGATTAAACTTATAATCTTTGACATCTGCATCATGGTCAAAGAACATCTTAACGGCATAAATGGTCTTGCCAGCCAAGCCTCCCAAATCAAAGGTTTGAGTAGACCAATCTGTAGTTGGGCTTAATTCCTTCCATACGTATTCCGAGTAATCTTCTTTTGTAGCAACAGCTACCCAAGCAGCCGCACCAACCCCACCCTTGTGAGAGACACTTAATTTTGTTGTTTCTGTCACAGGGATCTTGGTCGAATAGAGCATGATATTTTGACTGCTATTAGCTTTCAGATCTCCTTCAAAGGCTAGAGAGTTTCCTCCATTATAGGCTTGATCAAAGTCATAGCGCCCTTTCAATGGCGTGCTGGAAGATAGCCAGAGACGGACCGGTAATTCCACTCGCCATCTTTTGAAATCTTTCCATCAACAAACCAATGTTTGCCGTGTCCGGTATTAAAGGATGTATTAAAATCAGCATTTGTGATCGGAGTTTTATCCACGACTAGATTGGACATGCCGTACCAAGATTGATCTGCTGGTTTCCCTTTGGTCGGATCTCCTTGGAAACCAGTCCAGAATAGATCTTCATGGGTATGGTAACCTTCTCCAGTCTTTCCTAGACCTGTAATGGTGTCAGGTGCATAAAGCCCCAGAGATAGACGCAACTTGCCATGTTCATCTAAAATCGCATTCCAGTCTACATTGGTCTTATATGAGCCTCCTTTTTGAAGCTCCAGTCCCGCTAAAACATCATAAGGATTGCGCTGAATCCATTTGGCTGTACTGATCGAATAATCAACTTCTGATTTGCCCCAGTTAAAGTTGGCAAAGAAGGTATCAACTGGATTCTCCCCATTTTCAGGTTGCATGAAATTGTAGTTGTATTCACCCAGTGCATTTTCATGGTAGCGACCATATTCATAAGTCATGGCATCATACCAAGAGTACTTGATTGGATAGTTGAGGCTCTTGGCATATTCCTTAGTATAAAGAAGGAAATCTCTTAATTTTGGCCCCAATGGTTCTACAAGACTTCCGGTTGTTTCTTGGTTGATAAAATAGCCATCAAAGCCATAGTACTTGGCAAGTTCAACTAATTTACGAGCGATCGGGAAGGTCTTAGATCCTTCACTATCTTCTTTCAAAGTTTCTGCGAAACGCTCTTGATCCTTGATGCTACTTGACCAGTTATAAAAGAGTGTTCCATAGATGGGAACCCCATTTCGGTGAGCAGCATCAATCACGTCTGCTGAAGGGACAAGTCCTTCCCAAAAGACCATGGAATCCAAATACTGCCAATAGTCAAAGGCATAGGCCTTAAACTCTTCCCCACCGACGGAAGCATGATCCTTAGCCTTTGAGTTCATGTTAGAAAGGGCTTGAATCTTTGCATCAGGGTTTGCTTGCTCGTTGATTTGCTTCCCTTGAAAACGGCTAGCGAGAGGGACACTTGCTCGGTTCAAATCATCATCTACTCGTTTACCAGGTTCCCATTTCAACAAATCATCCCATGTATCAAATTTAACCTCTTTCGGTCTTAATTGTTTTTCTTCATTGGTTGGTAAATCTTCTACTTTTTCTGCGCTTGCTTTTGGTTGTTCAGTTGCTGAAACCACTGAACTTTCTGTAAGCGCCGGGCTAACTTCTGGAGTTGCTGGATTGGCCTCTGGAGTTGCTGAAGCGGCTTCCTCAACTGGTTTTTCTGATTCTGTAGTTGGCAAGACAGCATCTGCAGTGTAGACACCAACTTCTCTGATCAAATGATTTACATCTTCTGGAGCTGCTGAAGTGGCTTCTAAGGGTTGTTCATTCGCAACAGGCGTCTCATCCGCTGAGACTGCCCCTGTTCCTAAAAATGCCAATCCAATCAGTGCAGAACAAACTCCTACACTGAATTTTCGGATACTAAAACGTTGTTGTTTTTCAAATTGATGACCTTTCATCTTGACCTCCTTGTATGGATTTTTATCTTTTTCTTGAGCGATTTCCATTGGCTCCTTTCTCTACGAATTGTAATCGCTTTCATTTATTTGTATTAGAAATCTCCAATCAAGATTAGGATACCTAATCCAGTTAACACTGTCAATCTATTTTGGCAAGTCCTATAATATGATGAGAAAGCCCTAAAAAAAGTACAAAAAAAGAGGAGGTTTCCCTCCTCACTTCATACACATGAATTATTTAGCAATTTTTGCGAAGTATTCAAGAGTACGAACAAGTTGTGCAGTGTAAGACATTTCGTTGTCATACCATGAAACAACTTTAACCAATTGTTTACCGTCAACGTCAAGAACTTTAGTTTGAGTTGCGTCAAACAATGATCCGTAAGACA
>CAUTRO010000099.1:0-5428 GCA_963540685.1 uncultured Streptococcus sp. | reverse complement strand
TGGTGACTAGCGATGGTTAGAGATGGGAATTTTGCCATTAACAGGCCAACCAGCGAGAAGATGATGACTTCTGCAAAAACAATTCCACCGATTGGAAGCTCAAGGCGCAATATTTCTTTCATCCCTTTAAAATCATAAGGTTGCGGCTTCCACAATTGGAAAGGTGCTACCTTAGGGTGCTTGCACAAGATCAAAACTGCAATAGACAGCAAGACCCAGTAGGCCAGAGAGGTTCCAAGACCTGCTCCCGCTCCTCCCATCTCAGGAAAACCAAATGCCCCATAGATCAGGATGTAGTTAAAAGAAGCATTCAAAGGCAAGAGCAAGAGCATCAAGTACATCGATAGACGCGTCATTCCCAACGTATCAAGGAAAGTCCGCACGATACTAAAGAGCAACAAGGGTAAGATTCCTAGAGAAAGGAAATATAAGTAGCGAATGGCTATTTGAGCAACAACATTTTCTAAGCCGATCTGCTTGAGAATCATTGGCGCAATCCCCAAGACAAAACCGATTAAGAGAATGGCCATACAAAATGACATATAGAGGAATTGGTAAAAATCGCCGGCAATCCGTTCTTTATTTCCCTTGCCTAAGTGGTGCCCGACAATCGGTGTCAGAGCAGAGACAATCCCGGTCAGGAAAGTAAAAAATGGATTCCACAGACTAGTGGCAGTCGATACACCAGCCAAATCAAGGGTCCGGTACTGACCGGTCATGGCTGTATCGACAAAGCTAGCTGAATAATTGGCCAATTGGTAGATCAAAATCGGCAAAAACAGACTCAAAAACAAGCGCAAGCGTTCTTTAAAGTGATAGGTTAAATACATGATTCTAACTCTCTTCTCATCAAATAAGATTTTCTCCTCTTCCACTTTACTATATGTTTCCTTAAAAGTCAAAAAACCGAAGATCCAAGGACCTCCGGTAAATTTGAAATAATTATTTATTGCGGTTCAAAATCGCATTGAGAACGATCGCCAAGACACTGGCAACGACAATTCCGTTAGCAAAGAACATTTGGAATCCTGTTGGAAGGCCGTTAAAGAGGGTGCTGTTGTTCAAGCCAACCCCTGCAGCAATTGATACAGCTGCGATGAGGAAATTATGCTCATTGTGTTCGAAATCAACACGCGCAAGAATCTGCATCCCTTGAATAGATACAAAACCAAACATCACGAGCATGGCTCCACCAAGGACTGGGCTTGGGATGATTTGTGCCAAAGCTCCAAACTTAGGAAGGAGACCGAGAAGAACAAGGAAACCAGCCGCGTAGTAGATTGGAAGGCGAGTCTTGATACCAGACAATTTTACCAAGCCTACGTTTTGTGAGAATCCAGTGTAAGGGAAGGTATTGAAGATACCACCGAGAAGAACAGCCAAACCTTCAGCGCGGTATCCATTACGGAGGCGCGTGCTGTCAATCGGATCTTTGGTAATATCTGAAAGTGCAAGATAAACACCAGTTGATTCGACCATGGAAACCGTCGCGATAATACACATCATGACAATTGAGGTGATTTCAAACTTAGGTGCTCCAAAGAAGAATGGCGTTGGAACGTGAACCACTGGTGCTTGCGATACAGGTGTGAAATCCACCAAGCCCATTGAGGCCGCAATAGCAGTCCCTGCGATCAAGCCAATCAAAATAGAGATCGATTTAATAAAGCCTGTTGTATAGATATTAACTACGAGAATGATGAGAATAGTCACTAAGGCCAAGATCAAACTTTGCACCGTTGGTTTGGCTGCATTATTTCCCATGTTCCCAATCGCTACGGGAATCAAGGTCAAACCAATCGTCGTAATGACGGATCCTGTAACGATGGATGGGAAGAGATTGGCGATCTTAGAGAAGAAGCCTGAGACAAGGATGACATAAATCCCTGAGACAATCAAGGCACCAAACATGGCACCACTACCGTGGCTAGCTCCGATCATGCTAAGAGGTGCTACCGACTGGAAGGCAACCCCAAGGACCACCGGAAGACCGATCCCAAAGTACTTGTTGAGCTGCACTTGCAAGAAGGTCGCTACCCCACACATGAAGATATCTGTAGAGATGAGGTAGGTCAGCTGATGAGCGTTATAGCCCAAAGCCCCCGCGATCATGATCGGCACCAAAATAGATCCCGAATACATGGCCAATAAATGTTGTAAGCCTAAAACGGCTGCCTGTGAATGGCTTTCTTGTTTTTGCATTATATGTCTGCCTCCTTAAATACAACCTGACCGTTTTCAAAACGATCCAAACGCGCAAGAGATACCACAGGATATCCCAACTCTTCTAACAATCCCCGACCATCTTGGAAAGATTTCTCAATCACAATTCCAATGGCTTCCACTTTAGCACCAGCTTGTTCGATGATCTGAATCAATCCCTTAGCTGCTTGACCATTTGCTAGGAAATCATCAATAATCAAAACCTTATCTGCTGGATCTAAGAATTTACCAGCAATTGAAACCGTACTGGTGACTTGCTTGGTAAAGGAATAAACCTCAGCCGTCAAGATCCCTTCGTTCATGGTGATGTTTTTTGCCTTCTTAGCAAAGATCATGGGAACATCTAGTGCTTCTGCTACATAAAGGGCTGGTGCAATGCCAGATGCTTCAATGGTCACGACTTTGGTAATACCAGCATCTTTAAACCGATCCGCAAATGCTTGGCCAATTTCTTTCATGAGTTTAAAATCGACTTGGTGGGTCAAAAAGGAGTCCACCTTGAGGATATTTTCACCTAATACGTTGCCATCTTTTAAGATGCGCTCTTCCAGTAATTTCATACTTCCTCCTACTTTCTAAAAAATCCCTTACTTATTCACAGAACACAAAAAGGCCTGCAAAGCAAGCCTTGAACATCCTCTTACAAAAGGATTTATCTCGACTTACTTATTGTTAGGTGTTCCGGCACCTTGTAGAAACGTCACGCCCATTCGTGAAATAAATAAGTAATTCAATTAGTGTGCATCGCCATTCCAGATGGAATTCTTAACGATCACATAGTCCGGCCTCCTGCATACGAGATCGAACTTTGCAAATCTTGTTCCATTTCTGTCAAAGTGTCTTGTAGATGACCCTTGGCAGGCAATAAAATCTTCTTGCCTTCGACATTCTTATAAGCGCCTTTTTGGTACTCTGAAGCAGATCCATAGTACTCTTTGAAGGACTCTCCGTCGATTTCTACCGTTTTACCAGGACTTTCGATATGGCCTGCAAAAAGCGAGCCGATCATGACCATAGACGCCCCAAAACGAATCGATTTGGCAATATCGCCATGGGTCCGAATCCCACCATCCGCAATGATTGGCTTGCGCGCCGCTTTTGAGCACCAGCGAAGGGCTGCTAATTGCCAACCACCTGTACCAAACCCAGTCTTTACTTTCGTGATACAAACTTTACCAGGACCGATCCCGACCTTGGTCGCATCAGCTCCCGCATTTTCCAATTCACGAACAGCCTCAGGTGTTCCGACATTTCCAGCAATGACAAAGGTATCGGGTAATTCTTTCTTAATGTGTTGAATCATTCGAATGACGCTATCCGCATGACCATGTGCGATATCAATGGTGATGTACTCAGGCGCATCTGCCTTCAATTGACTCACAAAATCGTATTCGTATTCCTTAACACCGACCGAAATAGAAGCGATCAAACCTTGCTCGTGCATGCGTTTGACAAAAGGAATCCGACCTGCTTCATCAAATCGGTGCATGATGTAGAAATAACCACCACGCGCCAACTGCTCTGCTACATTCTCATCCAAGATCGTCTGCATATTAGCGGGAACGACTGGAAGCTTGAAGGTATGTTTCCCGAATTGAACGGTTGTGTCTGCTTCAGACCGGCTATTGATGATACATTTGTTAGGAATCAACTGGATATCTTCATAGTCGAAAATAGGAAATTCATTTAACATCGATTGAAAAATCTCTTTTCTAAAAATTGACCTACCTATGCACAAGCGCATCGCTACGTCTCTTGACGTTTCCTTGATTGATTATACCAAAGATACGGACTTAATGCAACGAGGATGATTTTATAGGAAATAATGTTCGGAAATTATAAGATAAACACCAGTTCCAAAAAGTGAAACAGACGTTATTTATGAACTTTTCGAAGCTAATTGTTGATTTCCCTGGCGACAGTTTGTGGAGCCTCAGTATACAATTCGTGCCCCAAACCTTCCAGCAAGACTTTCTTGATAGGGGGATCTAGGTGAAACAGAGCTTTTTTTCTCCATTCAGGCTCTTCTTGGTAGCGAGGTCCGATAAAGAGAACAGGCTTATCCGCAACTGAAATCTGGTCAGCCTTAATGCTACGTCTCAAGCGCAATAAGGCCAAGACTTTTTCTAGATCCAGATTTAATTCATACCGTTCACTTACTGGATTCCAGCGATAGCTAGCCTCTACTGCTTTTCGCTCCATCGGAGTAGAATCTGCTTCATCACCGAGTTCTGCTAACACAGCCTTCTCTAAAGTCGCAAAGACTTGCTGCTGCATGAAGGATGATGTGCCCTCTAGTTCTTCCTCCAAAGGAAGGATCTTTTCCATATCCAGGTAGCCCCCATCTAAGAGAATCAGAGCATGGATCTGAGGGAACTCAGCAGCCAGATAACGAGCCAAATCTCCACCCAAGGAATGCCCCAATAAACAGATCTCTTCAGCTTGCCCAATCTGACCTTGAAACCAAGCATGAAGATCTTTTTCTGTCTGAATCAGTTCCCTATAGGGTTCTAGAAAGGTCACCGGAAAGCCGAGCTCATCGATAAGTGGCGCCAAATGGTAATCATTGCTACCTAAGCCACCAATAAAAAAATATTGCATGTGTTTTGTCCTAACTGTTAAAATTTTAAAAACTATAAGTGATCTCGATGGTTTTCGTACCACAACTCTAGATGAATATCTGATACCTGTATTATACAAATACTTGCATCATCAATACAATTTTTCTACACTTCAATCATTTTTATTACCCCTGATAATCCTCCAACAAGGGAAGTAAATCTGCTCTCCAAGGAATTTTTTTGTCAATTCTATACACGAAGGTCCCCCCGATCTTTCATCTACATATGCCCCAGCGTTTAAAAGAGTTTTGTACAAAGGAAGTAAATCTTCAGTAGAGGCTTTTAAAGTTGCAATTGCATATGATAGAGGCGTCCCACCGTGAGAGTCCTTCAAATTCACATCTGCTCCATTCTGTATAAGAAATTCTGCTTCCTCAAAGAGATATTTTGTATTAGCAGACCAATTTGCTTTTGCAGAACCCAATAGTAAGTGAAGAGTAGTGCTCATTCTTTTTGATTGATGATTTACATCAATCCCTTGATGAATCAAATATTCTGCAATTTGCATTCTATCAGGATAATTACTAGATTCGGTATATAGTAACTCTAACATAGAAAGACTATCATTTGTAAATTCTTGATGT
>CAUTRO010000098.1:0-5456 GCA_963540685.1 uncultured Streptococcus sp. | reverse complement strand
AAACTGAACCAACATCAACACATCAAGTGGATCGTTATGTAGACTCATCTTCAGATGATGATGAATTGGAAACACCTCCATTCTTCCGGAATCGTTAATCATGAATCTGGAACAGAATGCTGATCTTGTACGGCAACAAGTAGAAACAGCAAGAAACAAAGCAAACCGTCAAGATAAAGTCAATGTGATAGCTGTTACCAAATATGTGGACGTTGCAACAACAGAAGCATTGGTCAAAACGGGTATTCAAGATATCGGTGAAAATCGTGTTGATAAATTCCTGGAAAAGTATCAAGCTCTAAAAGAGTACAATCTCACTTGGCACTTGATTGGGAGTCTCCAACGGCGGAAAGTAAAAGATGTGATTAATCTTGTCGATTATTTTCATGCCTTGGATTCGGTGAAGCTTGCTCAAGAAATACAAAAGCGAGCAGAGCACTCAATCAAGTGTTTCCTCCAGGTGAACATTTCTGGTGAAGAAAGTAAACATGGATTTGCACCCGATGAACTGGATGATGTTTTAGCGGAAATCGCGCAGCTGGACAAAATTGAAATAGTTGGTTTAATGACGATGGCTCCTTTTGAGGCTAGTCAAGAAGAGTTGCAAGATATTTTTTCAAAAACTCACCAACTTCAGAAACAACTAGAAAAGAAACAATTAAAAAATATGCCTTTTTCAGAACTAAGTATGGGTATGAGTCGTGACTTTGAAGTAGCCATTGCGAACGGAGCGACTTTTGTAAGAATTGGGACATCATTTTTTAAATAGGAAAGAACTATGTCATTAAAAGATAAATTTAACAACTTTATTGACTACTTCACAGAAGACGGTGAAGAAGTAGAAGTTCGTGAGGCAAAAGCAGCTGGGGCAGAAACGCAATCAGTTCCACAGCCTCAATCGACTCCTCAAGTGACTTCTCCACGTCCACAGGTTAGTCAAAAAGAACCAGTAAAACCAAAATCAACTCCTGTTACACCTGTTGCAACTCCTGTATCAACAGTAGCTGTGAAGGAATCTGTTTCAACAACGAAAAATACATCTGAAAACATTACTCGCTTGCATGAACGTCAACGTGAATTGGCTGCTAAGCGTGCGAATACAGATGAAAAGATTACGATCGATGTTCGCTATCCCCGTAAATACGAGGAAGCGACTGAAATTGTTGATCTATTACTATCTAATGAGAGTATCTTGATTGACTTCCAATATATGACAGAAGTACAAGCACGTCGTTGTTTGGATTATTTGGATGGTGCTCGTTATGTCTTAGCAGGAAATCTTCGTCGTGTTGCAAGTACCATGTACTTGTTGACTCCAATAAATGTAGTCGTTAATGTTGAAGATATTCGCCTTCCAAATGATGTGGAAGTGACAGAATTTGATTATGATATGAAACGTAATCGGTAATAAGATGATCTTTTTTCAATATCTATCAAATATCATTCAAATCTACTCTTTCATTCTTGTCATCTATGCCTTGCTTTCTTGGTTTCCAGGTGCACCCCAGAGTACACTTGGACAAATGGTTCACCGATTAGTTGAACCATTTTTGAGCCTTTTTAGAAAGTTACCTTTGCAGATTGGAGGCTTGGATTTTACGGTTCTTGTAGCACTTTTGGTCTTGAACCTAATGAATCAGCTATTAGCCCGGTTGTTTCTATTTTTGATTGGTTAGAATACGGTGGGACAAAAAGAGATTTATCAACATTTCAATCGAGAAGATCACGAATTTATTGATCGTTGTATTGAATTGTCAGAAAGAGTAATTGAACGCTATTCTGTTGAAGTGACGGGTTTTTTAAACCCTCATCAGGTCGCTATTTTACGAAATGTTACGGCGAGCTATCAATTACAGGTCTTTGCTTCCAGTGATGAGCAGAAAATGGAGTATGCCAAGGTCATTGTGGCTCCGGATTATTATCAATTGGATCCAAGTGACTTTGATCTGGCCTTAATAGAGATGGTCTATGCTTCCAAATTTCATCACTTGACCCATTCCCAGGTTCTAGGGTCCATGGTTCACCAATTAGGAGTGGAGCACAAGTCTTTTGGAGATATTCTAATAAGTGAAGGAAAGATCCAAGTATTTGTTGAACAGCGTTTTGTTCCCTATTTCATGGATCACATCCAGAAAATTTCTCGTGTCCCTGTTAAGCTTAGAGAAGTTCCTCTATCTGAACAGATTGTTGTAGAGGAAGAAAGCCAGCAGCGAGATATTCTCGTGTCAAGTTTTCGGTTAGACAAGGTGATTGCTGGAACCTTCAAGCTTTCGCGCTCACAAGCCAGTCAGTTGATTAGTTCTGGCTTGGTAAAAGTCAATTATACGACAACTTCCAATGTTAGCTATGCTGTAGGTTTGAATGATTTAGTCAGTGTCCGACGCTTTGGGCGTCTTAAAATTGTTTCTGAAAATGGTATTTCAAAGAGTGGAAAATATAAAGTAACTGTTGAAGTACTCTTAAGTAAAAAATGAGGAGGAGTTATGGCTCTTACTGCTTTAGAAATTAAAGATAAAACTTTTGGCGTTAAATTTAGAGGGTATGATGCGAACGAAGTAGAAGAATTTCTAGATATCGTTGTTCGCGATTATGAAGATCTTGTTCGTTTAAATCATGATCAAGAAGCAAAAATTCAAGCTCTTGAAGAACGCTTAAACTATTTTGATGAAATGAAAGATTCATTGAGTCAATCTGTTTTGATTGCACAAGATACAGCTGAACGTGTAAAACATGCGGCAAATGAGCGCTCAGAAACGATCGTTCGTCAAGCGGAGCAAGATGCACAACACTTAGTTGATGAAGCTAAACAAAAAGCAAACGAAATTCTTCGTCATGCAACGGATAATGCTAAAAAAGTTGCTGTTGAAACAGAAGAATTAAAGAACAAGACACGTGTCTTCCATCAACGTTTGAAATCAACCATTGAGAGTCAATTGAGCATTATTGATACACCTGAATGGGATGAAATTCTTCGTCCAACAGCTATGTATATTCAAACTAGCGATGAAGCTTTCCGTGAAATTGTTGAAAAAGCATTGGGTGAATCTGTTCATCATCATGCAGAAGATGATAACATTGACTTGACGCGTCAATTTACTCCAGCTGAAATCGAAGAATTACAAAAACGCATTGAAGCAGCTAACTTAGAATTGGGTGCAACACAAGCGTTTGAAGGATTGAATGAAAAAGTTCAATCTGCTTTAGAAGAAGCAGAAAAGACTCACGCAGATCAAGAATCTATCGATGATCCAGTTTTAGAAACTCCTGAAGTTGCTGATATCGATGCTCCAGAAGTGGAAGAACAACGTGAATCTGTTTCAATTTTATAATCTGTAAAAACAGTGACCTTAGCAAATAGTTTTAGCGAGCAGGTGATGGTGGAAGACCTGTACTTCCTTTGTTAAGGTTGATCCTTTTACAAATCTTAGTGGTGAAATGAGTAACCACTGACGCTGGTCAGCGTTAGCGACAAAAGAGGAGAAAGAGAGCAGTCTCTTTCTTGAATGAAGGTGGTACCACGACTTGTCGTCCTTTTTGGCGAGGTCGTGGTCTTTTATTTTGTATATTTATTTTTTAGAGGAGACACCATGAAACTCAAAGAAACACTAAATTTAGGTAAGACAGAGTTCCCGATGCGGGCTGGTCTGCCTACAAAAGAGCCTGTTTGGCAAAAAGAATGGGAAGAAGCAAAACTGTACCAACGTCGTCAAGAATTGAACCAAGGCAAACCTCATTTCACTTTGCATGATGGACCTCCATATGCTAATGGGAATATCCACGTAGGACATGCCATGAACAAGATCTCGAAAGATATCATTGTTCGTTCGAAATCTATGTCAGGATTTTACGCGCCATACATTCCAGGTTGGGATACTCATGGTCTGCCAATCGAGCAAGTTTTGGCCAAACAAGGTGTCAAACGCAAAGAAATGGACTTGGTTGAGTACTTGAAGCTTTGCCGTGAATACGCCCTCTCTCAAGTAGATAAACAACGCGAAGACTTCAAGCGTTTGGGTGTTTCAGGTGACTGGGAAAATCCATATGTCACCTTGACTCCTGACTATGAAGCAGCGCAAATCCGTGTCTTTGGTGAAATGGCTAACAAAGGCTATATCTACCGTGGGGCGAAGCCTGTTTACTGGTCATGGTCATCTGAGTCAGCACTTGCTGAAGCAGAAATTGAATACCACGACTTGGTTTCAACATCGCTTTACTATGCCAACAAGGTCAAAGATGGAAAAGGTGTCCTTGATACAGATACTTACATCGTTGTTTGGACAACAACACCATTCACCATCACAGCTTCTCGTGGATTGACTGTTGGTGCGGAGATCGATTACGTCTTAGTTCAACCAGCTGGCGAAACCCGTAAGTTTGTGGTTGCCTCAGAATTGTTGAACAGCTTGTCTGAGAAATTCGGTTGGGCGGATGTTCAAGTTTTGGCAACTTATCGTGGACAAGAATTAAACCACATCGTCACAGAACACCCATGGGATACAGCAGTAGATGAACTCGTTATCCTTGGTGATCACGTTACAACAGACTCTGGTACAGGTATCGTCCATACAGCCCCTGGTTTTGGTGAGGATGACTACAATGTCGGTATTGCTAATGGTCTAGAAGTAGCTGTGACTGTTAACGAACGCGGGATCATGATGGCCAATGCAGGCGCTGAGTTCGAAGGTCAATTCTATGATAAGGTTGTTCCAACGGTTATTGAAAAACTTGGTGATTTGCTTCTTGCTCAAGAAGAAATCTCTCACTCCTACCCATTTGACTGGCGTACGAAAAAACCAATCATCTGGCGTGCCGTGCCACAATGGTTTGCTTCTGTATCAAAATTCCGCCAAGAAATCTTGGATGAAATTGAAAAAGTAAAATTCCAATCAGAATGGGGGAAAGTCCGTCTTTACAACATGATTCGTGACCGTGGTGACTGGGTCATCTCGCGTCAACGTGCATGGGGTGTTCCGCTTCCAATCTTCTACGCTGAAGATGGCACACCAATCATGACAGCTGAAACCATCGAACATGTAGCTCAACTCTTTGAAGAGCACGGATCAATCGTTTGGTGGGAACGTGATGCCAAAGACCTCTTGCCAGAAGGATTCACCCATCCAGGTTCACCAAATGGTGAGTTCAAAAAAGAAACAGATATCATGGACGTTTGGTTTGACTCAGGTTCGTCATGGAATGGGGTTGTGGTCAACCGTCCAGAACTCAAATACCCAGCTGATCTTTACCTAGAAGGTTCAGACCAATACCGTGGTTGGTTCAACTCATCACTGATCACATCTGTGGCTAACCACGGTGTAGCACCTTACAAACAAATCTTGTCACAAGGTTTTACCCTTGATGGTAAGGGTGAAAAGATGTCCAAATCTCTTGGAAATACTATTTTGCCTAGCGATGTTGAGAAACAATTTGGTGCTGAAATTCTTCGTCTTTGGGTAACA
>CAUTRO010000097.1:0-5457 GCA_963540685.1 uncultured Streptococcus sp. | reverse complement strand
CATATTTTTCCTGGATGGTTTCTTGCTGAGGTGCGACCTCCTCTTGAATTGGCTCCTCTGCCTCTTCAAGAGTTCTTTCCTCAATAGCTGATGCAGCTTCTCCTTCAGGAAAGCTAGACTCGGCTTCCGCTACTTCTGAAGTTTCCTCTACTTCAGCGATCGCTTCTGACACTTCAGGTTCTGGAACCTCATCCTGAGCGTTTACTAGTTCTGGAACCTTCTCTTCTGTCGTGCTCACTTCTACTGGATCAGCGTCAGGTGATGGTGACTCTTCTTCCAGTTCTGAAACTTCCTCCTCACCTGCTTTTTCAACGGTTTCACTTACTTCCGCTTCAGATTTTACTTCTTCAAGAGGCTCCGTTTCCGTTTCATCAGCTAGTGGTGAAGCTTCTTCAGGAGTTGTTTCTGTTTGAGCGGGTTCAAAGACAACCGGAGACTCCTCCTCTCCCGCTGCTTGGTCTTCATGAGTCTCTGAAGTCACATTTTCTTCAAGAAGAGGTTCCTCTGATAACTCTTCTTGAGTGACGGTTGAAACCGGTTGATGAGTGGCTGCAATCCGTGCTTTGAGCTCTTGGTAGTAGGCCTCCATATCAGCGATTTTTTGTTCTTCTTTGTCATTTTGGGTAGCCACCGGCTCCTCTTTGACAGTTTCTTCAAGCTCATTACTTTCCGTCACTTCTTCAGTAGACGGAAGCACTTTTTCAGTTTCTTCTTTCTTTCCAAATAATCGATCAAATAATCCCATTTATTCACTCTCCTTTAGCACATAATTTTCAATTGCCCATGCGACAGCATCCTGGTCATTGGTCACAGGTGCGACAAGCGCCGCCACCTCTTTCACTGCCGGGACTGCATTGCCCATAGCAACCCCTAGTCCAGCCCACTGGATCATAGTTAGGTCATTGGCCTCATCTCCACAAGCCATGACCTGATCAGATGTAAGACCCAAAATAGCTGCCAATGCCTCTAAACCTGTTGCCTTGTGAACATTTTTGGGGCACCATTCCAGCAACATTTCCCGAGATTTAAAAATTTCATAGTCTTGAAATAAGTCCGGCCTGATCTGCTTGATCGCTGCATCTAAATAGTCTTGATCAAAGGCTGTCACACACTTGTTGTAGGAAATCGTGGATGGAAGGTCTTTAAACTCTGTCTCAACAAAGTTTAGGTAGGGATTGTAATGGGAATAGAGGGACTCCCGTTCCGAATGAATCTCATAAACCGTTCCCTCACTAATCGCATCCAGCGGAAGGCCGAGACGAGCTGTTTCATCATGAATGGTTGCGATATCTTCTGGTGCCAAGACAACTTTTGAGAGGATTTCTCCATTATTTCGCTGCACTAGACCACCGTTGAAGGTAATCGTATACTCTTCTTTGAGGCCTGCTGTTCCCAATTCTTCCAAAAGAAAATCCATGGCTTTCAAGGGCCGACCAGTGGTTAGAACCACCTTGATACCTTGAGCCTGTGCAGCAGCGAGAGCTGCTCTATTGCGAGGAGAGATCTTTTTTTCAGAATTGAGAAGGGTCCCATCTAAATCCAGCGCAATCAAGGCAATCTGACTCATAGCACTTCCTCCATATAACGCAGAACAGAACCCGTCGCATGGTGGCCGATGACTGTTTCAGCAATGGCCAAGATTTCCGGACGTGCATTTTCTGGCGCTACAGGATGGCCCACGACCTGCATCATATGGAGATCGTTTAAGTTATCCCCAAAAGCCATCACCTGATCCATCGAAATCCCTAGTTTATCCACTAAGACGGTAAGCGCCACTCCTTTATCGACATAATCGAGGACAATATCAATCGATTCAAAGCCTGTCGTCATTGCTTTGACGCCTGGGATATTCTCATTGACCCATTGCTCTCCTTCAAGTACGAGAGCTGCATCAAAGTTGGTGGTCAATTTGAAAATTTCATCCTGAATATCTGCTAGGCTTTTCACTTTTTGAATGTTTTCATTGTAGTGCTGACTTAAGGCCAGATAATCAGGGTCCACCGTTTCTAGGACATAGCTCCCTTTCTTCCCTGTCAAAAGCAGTTTATTGGGATCTGCATAAGGGGAAGATTTTAGAGCTTCAAAAACGCCTAAATAAAAGGCTTTGGCCATAGTCGCTTCGTAGAGATCTTCTCCATGAAATTCCACCACGCTGCCATTTTCAGCAATGAAAATCATTTGGTCTTCAAATCCTTTAAAGAGGGATTTAAGAGAAAGAAGGGCACGGCCACTCGCGGCAGCAAAATAGATTCCTTTTTCTTTGCAACTTGCTAACACCTTGCGCAATCGTTCTTGATCGTACTGATGTTGGTCATTTAAAAAGGTTCCATCCATATCCGTAGCGATCAATTTAATATTATTATTCTTCATTTTCTAAGTCTTTCAATTTTACAGAGACGATTTTAGAAACCCCAGATTCCTGCATGGTCACACCATAGATAGAATCAGCTGCTGACATGGTTCCCTTCCGGTGCGTCACGACGATAAATTGGCTTTCCTTATCAAAGCGGTTGAGGTAGTCTCCAAAACGCTTGACATTTGCTTCATCCAGGGCTGCCTCTACCTCATCCAGAATGACAAATGGAATGGTCTTGACACGAATAATCGAGAACAAGAGGGCCAAGGCAGACAAGGCTTTTTCTCCACCACTCATGAGGTTTAAGGATTGAATCTTTTTACCAGGCGGCTGTACAGAAATCTCAACACCAGCTGTTAGAAGGTCTGGCTCTGTTAGAATCAAATCAGCAGAACCCCCACCAAACATTTGACGGAAAGTGACTTTAAAGGATTCACGAATGGCTTCAAAGGTTGATTTAAAGCGTTCCTTGACTTCGTCATTCATGTCGTTGATGGTAGACAGAAGTATGTTTTTCGCAGCCAAGACATCTTCCCGCTGACTGGAAAGGAAATCAAAGCGCCCTTTCACCTCATCGTACTGCTCAATCGCATCCACATTGACAGGCCCAAGTGCTTTAATGTCCTTTTCGATGCTCTTGAGCTGATTTTCAGCTGCTGCAAGGTTTTCAACAGGTTTTGCCTGCTCTTTGGCTTGGTCAAAGCTTTGCATGAATTCATCAGTAATTTGCGTTAAGAGCTTGTTCAAGCGATCCGCATGCTTTTCACGCCTTGCTTCAGCCTTAGCTTGTTGGCGAATCCACTCTTCGTTATTCTTGCGCGCTTGTTCCATCTGTTCTGCAACATCTTCGGCCTGGCCTTCTAAATCATCCAGTTCAAAGCGTTTTCGAATGATTCCTTGTTCCAAGTCCGTTTTCTTGGCTTGCGCCTGTGTCAATTGGTTAGATAGCTGTTCCACATCTACTGTCTGAACTTGGGCTTGGCCTTGTTCAATCAGCAATTGCAACTGATGCTCTTCTACTTCCAACTGGGCGATCGTTTCTTCCAATCGTCTGGCATCTGTTTGCTCATAGTTTTGTCGGCTCTTATATTCAGTTTGTTGCAGTCGCAGTTCTGCTAATTGCTCTTGCAAGTTTTGTACTGTTTGTTGTAGGACATCCTTGTCCGACTTCATGGTTTCAATGTCACGATTCAGTTTTTCTTTTTGAAGCTCAATCGCTACCAATTGCTCAACCAATGATTCCAGCTCTTCTTGGAGAGATTTTGTCGCATCTGTTGCCAACTCTGACTTCAAGGCTTCTAAGAGTTCCTGAATTTCTTGCAGTTGTTCTTGGCTTTGTTGGTAAGCCAATTGGGTCCGCTGTTGCTCTAAACGCGCTTGCTCGCCTTGGCTTTGAATGGAAGCCAGGTATTCTTGCGCCTGCTTGAGTAGATTATCTTTGGTCTCTACCTCCTGCTCAGCTTCTCTCAAACGTGCGTCCAGGGTCTCCATTTCCTGCTTCAAACTATCTAATTCTGGTTTGACAAAGACCGTATTTTGGGAACGATTGGCACCACCAGCGTAAGAGCCACCCGTCCGCAATTCGGTCCCATCTAGGGTCACGATCCGAACTTGATAATGGACTTTATGAGCCGCCTCACGCGCATGCTCCGTCGTGTCAAAGATGGCCGTTACTCCAAGCAAGTTTTGGAAAATCTGTTCAAAACGATGCTCATAGGTCACTAAGTCACTCGCAATTCCTAAAAATCCTGCACTGGCTTGAATCAACTCCAGATTCCGTGCGGATAGTTGACGGGCTTTGATCGTCGTTAGCGGAAGGAAGGTTGCCCGTCCTAAGCGATTGCGTTTCAAGAAATCAATCGCTCGTGTTGCAGCCTTTTCATCTTCGACAATGATCTGTTGGCTGCTAGCTCCCAGGGCAATTTCAAGCGCTGTCTGGTAGTCTTTTGAGAAGCTTAAATTCTCACTAACAGCTCCACAGATACCTCCTAGACGTTCTGCTTCTTGTAAAACGCTCTTGACGCCTGCATAGAAGTTACTATGGTTCTTCTGAATGGCTTCCAAGCTATTAATTCGTGCCCGTTTGTTTTTGCTCTCATCCATCAAATCAAACATGGCAGCTTGAGCCTCTTGGTAGGCAGCTTTGGCCTGCTCCACTTTTACTAGCTGATCTTGGTATTCTGCTAGTAGGCCTTTGACACTTGCTTGTGCCTGATCCAACTCTTCTAATTGTCGGACTTCTTTTTCCTTAGCGGCTTCAAAATTTGATTGCGCTTTGGTCAAGTCCTCTTGACGATGGCTCGATTCTTGCAGAAGCGCTTGAATCCGGCTTTCAATAGCTGTCCGCTCATTGGACTTTTCAGCCTCTGTCTGCAAGAGCGCCACATACTGCTCGCGTAGATGCTCAATGACTTGTTCCGGATCTTCTTCATAGTTGGCTAATTCTTTTTCCAACTCCTCCTGTTGCTGACGGTTCTCTATCAGTCTTTGTTGAAGAGTTGCTAGCGTCTCTTGTTTTTGAGACAGCTCTTTTTTTGCTTCTTCCAGACGGGCCAAAACAGCATCCAGTCGCTCTAGATTTTCCTTGCGACTATGGGCTGCCTGACTCGATTGCAGCTTAGCGACTTCGATTTGCTTTTCCAAATCACTGATCAAACGAGTGACCTCTAGCAAGCTAGCCTGATCCTCAGCTAGACTTGCATCCAACTGATGGCGGGCTTTCTTGATGCGGAGGTTATCTTCTTCTAAGACCTGACGACGTTGGTAATAGGAGGCCAACTGTTCTTGAATGGCCTTTTCTTCTTGATCAGCCTTTTCATAGAGATCCTTTGTCAGATCGACTTGAGCGACCAAAACGTCCAGCAAGAGAACCTGGCGTTCTTGGTCTAATTCCAAAAAACGACGAGCAACCGTCGCTTGCTTTTCAAGAGGTTGGATTTGTCCTTCTAATTCATAGAGGATGTCCTCTAGACGGTCCAAATTCTCCTGGGTTTGGTTGAGTTTGGTCTCCGTTTCCTTGCGCCGCGTCTTAAATTTCAAGACTCCGGCAGCTTCTTCAAAGATAGCTCGGCGCTCTTCCGGTTTGGAGTTAAAGATCTCCT
>CAUTRO010000096.1:0-5474 GCA_963540685.1 uncultured Streptococcus sp. | reverse complement strand
ACAGCTGCTGCCTCTTCCTTGAATTCCACCCTCTATTCAACAGGACGGCACTTGTACCAAATTGCAAAAGAAACGCCAAACAGTAAGGTGATGAATCGTTTGAAACTGAATAGCTTATCCCGAACGGGGATTCCAAGCCGTGCGATTATTTTCTCTGCAATTGTAGTTGCCGTTTCAGCCTTTATCAATGTCTTGCCAGGTGTTTCAGATGCCTTTGCCTTGATTACGGCATCTTCTTCAGGGGTTTACATTGCTATTTATATTTTGACGATGTTAGCCCATCTTAAGTACCGAAAATCGAAAGAGTTTATGCCAGACGGATTTATCATGCCAGCCTACAAAGTGTTGAATCCATTAACGATTGTTCTCTTCCTCTTTGTATTCGTTTGTCTCTTCTTACAGAAATCAACTTATATTGGCGCGATTGGAGCAACGATCTGGATTATTCTTTTTGGGATTTATAGTAATTGGAAACACAATAAATAAGCAACAAAACTCCCCCTTAGGTGAGTTTTGTATTGTTTTAAAGTCTTCATATCATCTCTACTTTTCATGAATTTATTGGAATGAAGATAAGAAAAACAGAGAGGGAAAAATTATGTTTTTTCCCTCTCTGTTTTTTGTCTTTGAAATGTTTTTTTGAGCCACCAAAGTGAGGCAACTAGGATCAGTGTAGCTAGCCAAAAAATCCAAGGTTCAATGGTCGTTAGAAAAAAGTAGAGGGCGATCAAATCGACCAATATAAATGGGATGAGAGTCTGTTTGCTTATTTTCATATGAATATTGTATCATAAATTGTAGTGGAAACAAGCAGAATCAATCTTTTCAGAGATCTTTTGTATGATTGTAAAAAATCAGAAAGGATTTGTTCGTGTAATTTTCTTCAGGAGTGCATCTTGCTCCTATTTATGGTAAAATGATAAAGATATGAGTAAAGAATTTCATCATGTAACGGTCTTGCTCCATGAAACGATTGATATGCTGGATGTTAAGCCAGATGGGATCTATGTGGATGCAACATTGGGTGGGGCAGGCCACAGCGAATATTTGTTAACAAAATTAGGTGAATCAGGCCACCTGTATGCCTTTGATCAAGATCAGCATGCGATTGAGAATGCTAAAATTCGTTTGGCACCTTTCATTGAAAAAGGTATGGTGACCTTTATCAAGGATAATTTCCGTCATTTGCAGAAACGCTTAAATGAATTAGGTGTGACTGAAATCGATGGAATTTGTTATGATTTAGGTGTTTCCAGTCCTCAGTTGGATGAACGGGAACGTGGATTTTCATACAAGAAAGATGCACCTTTGGATATGCGGATGAATCAGGAAGCTTCCTTGACAGCTTATGAGGTTGTTAATACCTACGACTACCACGATCTAGTTCGCATCTTTTTCAAATATGGTGAGGACAAATTTTCCAAGCAAATTGCGCGGAAAATTGAGCAAGCACGAGCAATGAAACCGATTGAAACGACAACGGAATTAGCAGAGATTATTAAATCTGCTAAACCAGCTAAGGAGCTTAAGAAAAAGGGACATCCTGCTAAACAGATTTTCCAAGCCATTCGGATCGAAGTCAATGATGAGCTGGGAGCTGCGGATGAATCGATTCAACAAGCTATGGATTTGTTAGCAATTGATGGTCGTATTTCTGTGATTACCTTTCATTCGTTAGAGGATCGTTTAACCAAACAACTATTTAAAGAAGCTTCGACTGTTGAAGTTCCAAAAGGACTTCCCTTTATTCCGGATGATTTGAAACCAAAGCTGGAATTGGTCAATCGAAAACCCATTTTACCAAGTGCCGATGAGCCTGAGGATAATAATCGGTCACATTCGGCAAAATTACGGGTCGCTCGAAAAATACACAAGTAAGAGGAAATGATATGGCAGTAAGAGATGAAAAAACAAGAAAACAGATGTTGCAAGAGCGCTTTCACCATTTCTCTAGAGTAGAAAAGGCTTTTTATGGATCGATTGTCCTAACAGCTGTGATTTTAGCCATTAGTATCGTCTTTATGCAAACACGGATTTTACAAGTACAGAGTGAATTAACCAACTTGAATACCGAGCTGGAAGCCAAAAAGACAGAGTTGGCAGATGTTCGTCAAGAGGTCAATGAACTGACGCGTTATGACCGCTTGTCGCAGTTGGCTAGTTCCCAAGGAATGAAGCTGCAAAAAGAAAATCGAAAAACAGTGAGTGCAAGTAGTGATGAATAAATTCAAAAAATTTTTGATCAGGTATTCGATAAAAAAACGTCGCTTGCCGGATCAGAACCGAAAACAAGTTGGGAAAAATCTCAGTGTTCTGGCGATTTTCCTCTTTTTTATCTTTCTGATTAATTTTGCAATGATTATTGGGACCGATAAGAAATTCGGTGTGACCCTATCGGAGCAAGCAAAAAAGGTTCACGAACAGACGGTTATTGTTTCTGCAAAGCGTGGAACGATCTATGACCGAAATGGAGCGGTAATCGCTGAAGATGCCACAACTTATAATGTTTATGCGGTGATTGATAAAAAGTATAAATCAGCAACCGGAAAGATTCTTTATGTTGAAGAGAGTCAATTTAAGAAAGTGGCAGAAATCTTTAAGCAGTACTTAGGGATGGATGAGGATTACGTCATTCAACAGTTATCTCAAAAAAAATTGAAACAGGTTTCTTTTGGAACGGACGGGAATGGCATTACCTATAGCAATATGACGGCTATTCGTGAAGCTATGGAAGCTGCGAAAATTGAAGGCATTGCCTTTACAACTAGCCCAAATAGAAGCTATAAAAATGGAGTCTTTGCTTCTCAATTTATCGGTCAAGCTTCGCTTCAAGAGGATAAAGATGGGAATAAAACCCTGAAGGGGCAATCGGGGATGGAAAAATCCCTGGATCGCATTCTTGCTGGACAAAATGGCGTTATTACTTATGACAAAGACAGGAATGGAAATATTGTTCCGGGATCAGACAAAGTTTCTGTAAAAACAGAAGATGGAAAAGATGTCTACACAACCCTTTCAGCAGAATTGCAGACCTACCTTGAGACGCGCATGGATGTTTTCCAAGAAAAAGTAAAGGGAAAGTATGTTAGTGCGACTCTTGTCAGTGCAAAAACAGGAGAAATCCTTGCGACAACGCAACGTCCTTCCTATAATGCGGATACCAAACAAGGGCTGGATTTAAAAAATTTGAAAACCTGGAATACTATCCTTTACCAAGATCAGTATGAACCAGGATCAACGATGAAAGTTATGTTGTTGGCTTCAGCGATTGACCATGGAACCTTCCCGGCTTATAATGAAGTTTATTATAGTAATGAGTTGCAAGTCAAGGATGCGACCATTCGTGACTGGGATGTCAATATGGGAGTTTCTGAGGGTCGCTATATGAATATTGCACAAGGTTTTGCCTATTCAAGTAACATTGGGATGACTCGCTTGGAACAAAAGATGGGAAATGATGTTTGGATGGACTATCTGACTCGTTTTAAATTTGGACTTTCAACTCGTTTTGGAATGGGGAATGAAGCCTACGGGGGTCTTCCAGGGGATAACTATGTCACTCAAGCCATGTCTTCTTTCGGTCAAGGGATTTCGGTGACCCAAACGCAGATGTTGCGTGCATTTTCTGCCATTGCAAATGATGGGGAAATGTTGCAACCGAAGTTCATCAGTGCCATTTACGATAAAAAATCAGATACCGCACGTAAATCAACTAAAGAAGTTGTTGGAAAACCAGTTTCAGGCTCAGCTGCGCAACAGACACGTAACTATATGATTACGGTTGGAACAGATCCAGAGTATGGGACTTTGTATAGCGATGGTCCGATTATTCAGGTACCTGGTCAAAACGTGGCAGTCAAATCGGGGACGGCCCAAATTGCGACAGATCAAGGGTACTTGCAAGGAGAAAATGACTACATCAACTCAGTTGTTGCGATGACACCAGCAGAGGATCCTGAATTTATTATGTATGTGACGGTTCAACAACCAGAAGTGAAGTTCTCTGCTACCAGTTGGGAAGAATTGGTCAATCCAATTTTGGAAGATGCGGTTGCCTTAAAGGATGAACTGCATCTAACTACAGAGGCACCAACTTTGGATGATGTGACAAAAGAAACGACTTACAAAATCCCTTCAGTAGAAGCTGTCTCTAAGGAGCTAGGCTTGAAACAAAATCTAAGTCCGGGAGCTTATTCAGAAGAATTGCGTCGCAATTTAGTACAACCAATTGTCTTAGGGACAGGAAAGAATATTCGGAAGATGTCTGTGGATGTTGGTTCTAAAGTCAAAGCCAACCAACAAGTATTACTATTGACAGAAGATTTTGATGTGATGCCGGATATGTATGGGTGGACAAAGAAAAATGCAGAGATCTTTGGAGAATGGACTGGTATTGAAATTACTTATAAAGGTAGTGGAAAGAAAGTGACCAAACAAAGTGTCAAAATGAATACTTCACTCGAAAAAACTAAAAAAATAACCTTAACATTAGGAGACTAACATGTATATTGCCACGATCTTAGTATCGTTTCTATTAACTGTGGCTGCTATTCCAGCCTTTATCCGATTTTATCATCGTGCTCATATTTCTGGGCAACAGATGCACGAAGATGTGAAACAACACAAGGCAAAAGCGGGGACTCCAACAATGGGAGGAGTTGTATTCCTGATTACGGCGGTCTTAGTGACTTTTGTTTTTAGCATATTGACTGGTAACTTTACTCGACCTGTTCAACTGATTCTATTTATCTTGATTTTATATGGAATTGTTGGTTTTTTGGATGACTTTTTAAAAGTTTTTCGTAAGATCAATGAGGGTCTCAATCCGAAGCAAAAATTGGCCCTGCAACTCATGGGGGGAATGATCTTTTATATTTTCTCTGAACGTCATGGTAATGGCAGTCTTTTGAATGTTTTCGGATATGATCTTTACTTGGGGCATTTCTACATTCTCTTTGCTCTATTTTGGTTGGTTGGTTTCTCAAATGCGGTCAATCTGACCGATGGAATTGACGGATTAGCCAGCATCTCTGTTGTGATTAGCCTAAGCGCCTATTCCTACATTGCCTATATGCAAGGGAAATGGGATATTCTCTTTGTAACGTTAAGTATGATGGGTGCCTTGCTTGGATTCTTTGTCTTCAACCACAAACCGGCTAAGATTTTTATGGGAGATGTCGGTAGTCTCGCTCTTGGAGGGATGCTTGCGGCCTTGTCGATGGCTTTACATGTAGAGTGGACTCTTCTTTTGATTGGTCTAGTCTATGTCATTGAAACAGGATCAGTCATGCTACAAGTGAGCTATTTCAAATGGACTAAGAAACGCTATGGGGAAGGGCGTCGGATCTTCCGAATGACCCCTTTCCATCACCACTTAGAACTAGGTGGCCTTTCTGGAAAGGGTCAAAACTGGTCAGAATGGAAAGTGGATGCCTTTATGTGGTCCATTGCCTTGGTAACAAGTGTCATTACTC
>CAUTRO010000095.1:0-5474 GCA_963540685.1 uncultured Streptococcus sp. | reverse complement strand
AAGATACCAGATAGAACAGCCAAAGCCATGTTTTCAGCCATCGAACAACTTTGTAAGCTATTTCCAAAAGAGGCTCTTAAAACCTTCACTTCAGACAGGGGAAAAGAGTTTGCCTGCTATCCTCTGGTAGAGAATTTGGGAATTTCCTTTTTCTTTGCGGACGCCTATTCATCCTGGCAGAGAGGAAGCAATGAGAACGCAAATGGCTTACTAAGAGAATATTTCCCAAAGAAAACAGATTTAGCCACTATCTCTGATGAGGATTTGAACAAGGCTTTATGTGATATCAATCACCGACCACGAAAATGTTTATCTTACAGAACTGCTTGTGAAGCTCTAGAGAATGAGTTCCAATAAATGTTGCACTTATTCTTGCAATTTATCACAAATCTAATAAATCCTATAAAAATTATACTTGTTATAGTTATTCAATCAGCTACTGAAACTTTCCGCTGTGAGAAAAGTGCCTGAAACAATTGTGTTTCAGGCACTCGGGAGTTTTGAGACCTCAGGTTCAAAACTAAGTCATGGAACTTCGTAGAAGTTCGCTGACGTCTGGACTCACCTAAGGAAAGTTTCTAAGATGATTTTGTCTACCAGGAATAGAAACATTGCCATTTTGTAGGTTAGATACCATATAGCAAAAACTCTCATAAATGCTGATGTAGAGCTATTCTTAAGAGTTTTTTACTTTCTCTATTTTTAAAAAAAGACTGAAGAAAATCGTCCAAAATGGACTTTTTCTTCAGTCTGAGATCCTCGCTATCACGAGGATCTTTTTTTACAATTTCTTTTTCAATTCGGCGACTGCCATCATGACTTCCATCGGGGTCATATTGTAGAGATCCAGATTCTTCAATTCTGTAATCACCGCATTTTCTGACGCGTCCTCAAAGAGGGACATTTGCTCTGCAACCTTTGAAGGCACTTCCTTTGTAGGACTTGCATTCACAAGCGGAACTTGCTGGGCTTGTCCTTCAAGTTTTGTCAAAATAGCATCTGCCCGTTGCAATAACGCCTCTGGTAAACCAGCAATTTTTGCTACGTGAATCCCATAGGACTTATCCGCTGGGCCGGGTTCAATCTTATGCAGGAAGGTGACTTGTCCATCTCGCTCTAAGGTTGCGACATGGACATTTTCCAACCGGGACAGGGTCTCCGAGAGGGCCGTCAACTCATGGTAATGGGTCGCAAACAAAGTCTTAGCACCGGTCCGATCATGAATATATTCGATGATAGACTGGGCGAGGGCCATCCCATCATAGGTCGCCGTTCCCCGTCCCAACTCATCAAATAAGATCAAGGATTGGGGTGTGGCCTTGCGAATGGCCTGATTGGCCTCCATCATTTCTACCATAAAGGTAGACTGGCCCGATACCAGGTCATCGGCAGCACCGATCCGGGTATAAATGGCGTCAAAGATTGGCAACTCTGCCTTTTGTGCTGGAACATAGGAGCCGATTTGCGCAAGAATCACGATAATCGCCAATTGGCGCATATAGGTAGACTTCCCACTCATGTTTGGCCCTGTGATCAACTGAATATCCTGCTCTTCATCCATAAAGATGCTATTAGGAATATAGGACTGGGCTCCCATCACTTTCTCGACAACCGGGTGACGGCCTTTATCGATCACGATCCGTCTTTCTTCATGAAAGAGCGGACGAATCAATTGTTGCGATTCGGCAACACTGGCTAGACTTTGTAAAACATCAACCGTCGCAATCGCCTGAGCCAACTGTTGCAGCCGCTGGATATATTTACCAACTTCTTCACGAATCCGCATAAAAATCGTATATTCAAGGCTGGCAGATTTCTCACGCGCCTCTAGCATATCGCCTTCAATGCGTGCCAATTCTTCCGTGCCAAAGCGTTCTGAATTTTTCAAGGTCGCCTTTCGGAAGAAATGAGCAGGAACGTGGCTCAATTGAGAATTGGTGACATGGAAATAGTAGCCATCCTTCTTGTTGTAATCAATCTTCAGACCTGTAATGCCACTGGCTTCGCGCTCCTTGGCTTCAATCTCTGCAATCCAACCGGTACCATCCCGAAGAACAATACGGTACTGGTCCAATTGTTCGTCAAAACCGGTACGGATAATATTCCCCTCTGTAATAACAGCAGACGCTTCTGGAGCAATAGCGGAGGTAATCAAGCGGTGCAATTCAGGAAGTTCATCCAAACGTGCAATCAAGACATCCAAGACCGGATCACCAATCCCCAGTAAAATCGACTTGATCGTCGGCACATGACCTAGAGTGTCTCCTAGCTGCAAGAGGTCCTTAGGATTGATCTTGCCAAAGGAAACCCGACTCGCTAAGCGTTCGATATCATAGACCCCTTTGAGACTATCAGTCAGATCACTCCGTTCAAAGAAATGATCCATAAAGACTTGAATGATATCCTGGCGCTCACGAATCCGTTCCGAATCAACTAAGGGTTTCTGAATCCAGGACCGCAACAAACGACCTCCCATGGCTGTCTTCGTTTCATCCAAATACCAATACAAGCTCCCATGTTTCTTCCCAGTCCGAGCATTCTCTGTCAAATCCAGACTGGCCTTGGTCGCAAAGTCCATTTGTAAGAAATCACAGATCTCATAATGATGGGCTTTTTTGAGGTGACTCAATTCCCGCATTTGCGTCTGGTGGACATACTGGAGAAGTTTCCCGGCTGCTTGCTTTTCTAGCTCACTCAGCTGATCCCCTAAGAGTTGGACATCGTCAAACACCAGCTCCACACGCGACAGCAAAAGATTCATTTGACTCACGAAAACATGCTCTTCTTTTTCTGATAAAGCATATCCCAGAACTACTTCACGCGCACGTAAATTGCGGATTTCTCCACAAACCATGGTGAAGTCATTGAGGGTGGTCACCTGAAATTCACCTGTCACCAGATCCATATAGGCCAGCCCATAGTTATCCCCTGCTCGATCCAAGGCAACCAGAAAGTTATTCTCACTATCTGGCTTGGTCGAATCCACCACTGTACCCGGCGTGATCACCTGTACGACTTCACGCTTAACGACCCCCTTGGCTTCTTTGGGATCTTCCATTTGTTCCGCAATCGCGACCTTATAGCCCTGTTCAATGAGAACATCGATGTACTGCTGGGCCGAATGGTAGGGAACACCTGCCATAGGAATCGGATTCTCTGCATTTTTATTCCGCGAGGTTAAGGAAATCTCTAAAATTTGAGCTGCATTTACTGCATCTTCATAAAATAATTCGTAAAAATCACCCATTCGAAACAGCAAAAAAGCATCTGGATAGTCTTTTTTGATATCTAGATACTGTTGCATTCCAGGGGATATTTTTTCTACTGTCATACTTCTTTATTCCTTACTGTTGCATCATTTTCTGACACAAGCTCCATAGATGAAAACAGGAGTAGATAGTTGCCTATCTTCCTCCTATGACATCTAAGAATCGATTTACTTTTAATGGGCTTCATTATTGGATCATCCCTAAAATTTCATTTTGAATTTCAATAGCTGCATCTTGATCTCTACAGACAATCAATAGCGTGTTAGCCCCTGCTACTGTCCCTAAAATACGCTCATCTGACATCTCATCCACACCATTGGCCAAGAGGGCTGCTTCTCCAAGCTCTGTCCGTAACACCAAGGTGAACTCCGCTCGAGAAACCGATTTGGCATGGGTAGACAACATAATATAAATCTCTGCTACTTCTGGCTCGTTTGGCAAAATATAATACAATTGATCTTTTCGCTTCACCTTGACCAGACCTAGATCCCGCAAATCACGTGAGAGGGTCGTTTGCGTCACCGCAATGCCTTTTGCTTCTAAACGATCCTGAATCTCTTTTTGCGTGGACAGTTTTTCATTTCGAATCATCTGTTGAATCAAAAGGTGTCGTTCTGTCTTTTTCATTGGGCCTCCGCTTTTGAATAAATATACTTTAAATTATACCAAAAAAATTGAAAATTCGCTCAAAATTGTGTTAAAATAATAGTTAAAAGGACTAAGGAGCTAATATGAACAATAAAGAACTCATTGCTAGTGAATTGGCCAAAGTGATTGACTCTCTTGACCAAGATGCTATTTTAAATTTGCTTGAACAACCAAAATCATCTGATCTTGGGGATATTGCTTTTCCAGCCTTCTCACTTGCAAAAGTGGAACGCAAGGCTCCTCAAGCAATCGCTGCAGACATTGCTGAAAAAATCGACCAAAGCGCCTTCGAAAAAGTTGTTGCAACTGGACCTTACGTAAACTTCTTCTTGGACAAATCTAAGATCTCTGATCAAGTGATCAAATCTGTCATCGAAGCAGGTGCAGACTACGGTCAGCAAGACGAAGGACAGGGTCAAAACATTACCATCGACCTTTCAAGTCCAAACATTGCAAAACCTTTCTCAGTTGGACACTTGCGCTCAACCGTTATCGGAGATGCTCTTTCAAACATCTTCCGCAAAATGGGCTACAACACGATTAAAATCAACCACTTGGGAGACTGGGGTAAACAGTTCGGTCTCTTGATGGTAGCCTACAAAAAATGGGGTAGCAAGGAAGCTGTCGAAGCCAATCCAATCGACGAATTGTTGAAACTGTATGTCCGCATCAATGCCGAAATCGAAAACGATCCTGCTTTGGACGATGAAGGACGTCTCTGGTTCAAGAAATTGGAAGATGGAGATCCAGAAGCGACTGAATTGTGGCAATGGTTCCGTGACGAGAGTTTGGTAGAGTTCAACCGTATCTACAAACTCCTCGGTGTTGAATTTGATAGCTTAAACGGAGAAGCCTTCTACAATGACAAGATGGATGAAGCTGTCCAAATCCTTGAAGAAAAAGGCTTGTTGAAAGAGTCTAAAGGGGCTAGCATCGTTGAGTTGGATGATGTGAACCTGCCACCAGCTATGATTAAGAAATCAGACGGTGCCACTCTTTATATCACCCGTGATATCGCAACCGCTATCTACCGTGCACGGACTTACAACTTTGTGAAAAACATCTATGCTGTAGGTCAAGAACAATCCAACCACTTCCGTCAGTTGAAAGCTGTTTTGAAGAAAATGGGATTTGACTGGAGCGACGATATGGTCCACGTTGATTTTGGTTTGGTGACAAAGAACCGCCAAAAATTGTCAACTCGTAAAGGAAATATCATCCTGCTCGAACCAACCCTTCAAGAAGCGATCTCTCGTGCCAAAGCTCAGATCGAAGAAAAGAACCCTGAACTGGAAAACAAGGAAAAAGTGGCACATGCAGTCGGTGTTGGTGCGGTTAAATTCTACGACTTGAAGACAGACCGTCGAAACGGATATGACTTTGACCTCGAAGCCATGGTATCCTTCGAAGGAGAAACTGGACCATACGTTCAATACGCTTACGCTCGTATCCAATCTATTCTTCGCAAAGCCAACTTCACACCATCTGCAGATGCGACTTATAGCTTGAACGATCCTGAAAGCTGGGAAATCATCAAGCTTCTCCAAGATTTCTCTC
>CAUTRO010000094.1:0-5483 GCA_963540685.1 uncultured Streptococcus sp. | reverse complement strand
GGTGGGACGACGAAATCGAATTCTAACGAATGACCGATTTCTGTCCCACTCTCTGTACTATTCATTCATATTTAGGACCTTACCCCTTGAGATTGGCCATCTGGAAGAGCGGAATCACATAAGGAACAATAGACATCAGGATAGTGAATAGCACGAAGAACCAGAACCAGAAGGAAGCGAGGGCACGCTGGAAAACTCCTGGTTGCGGTTTATTTGCCTGAATATAGGCCTTGATAGCTGACCATTTAGTTGCAAGAACGACTATCATCACAATGGATCCAATAG
Organism: uncultured Streptococcus sp.; assembly: GCA_963540685.1. Classification (GTDB taxonomy): domain Bacteria; phylum Bacillota; class Bacilli; order Lactobacillales; family Streptococcaceae; genus Streptococcus. The sequence continues at coordinate 5,198 of CAUTRO010000094.1, read as the reverse complement.
CTAAAACGCCGATTTGGAGCCAATTCGCTAAACCTTCGTCCACATGATAAGCTACATAATGCAAACCTTGGGAAATAACAAAGTTATTGAAAATGTGATAGAAAATCGCCCACCAGATATTGTATTCAAAAGCAATGTAGCCAAAGCCTAGTCCAATGATCCCTGCGAAAAAGAGTTGGTCAAAATTGGCATGGAAGAGGCCGAATAAAATAGCCGTCATGACAATGGCAAAGATTTTGCCATACCGCTCCAAACCTCGCAGGCCAGCACCACGGAAGAAGAATTCCTCTGTGATAGGACCAAAAAAGCCAGCATACAAGAGCATGGTCCAAGATCGCTCAATCGTATCTCCTAGATCTGGTGTTGGAGAATGAAGGCCAATGGTCTCAAACATGCGCTCAATCACTTGTGTCATCACAGATGAAAAGACTTGAGAAAAGCCAAGAAAGGCGAGAAGGATAAAGAAGATAGAAGGTGTCATCTTGCGTCCCTTATGTTTGAGATCAAATTTAAAAAGGGCTTTTTTGCGGTAAGCATTAAAGATAAAAAGACCAATGAAAATGGAGATAAAATAGGGAACTCCAGCCCAGACATTTAGGCTAGTCATGATTTCCGCTATTTTACTTGGATCTTTTCTGAGCGAACCTGAGTGGATCATGCCTAGGAGAACTTCCCACAGTACAGTTACCAAGGTCATCACCAAAAGATAAATGGCAAGTGTCCCAGAATACTTTCCTAGATCTTTTTTTGGGTCTAATAATCGATTGTATTGGTTCATTTAGTTCTCCTAGATAATAGATAAAAACTCGCACAAATCCCTTCATACAGAACAAAGAAAATCAAGAAGGCATGCATAAAGTAGTCTTCGGGTAGAGCGAGGATAATGGAATCCACGCGCGGATCAAAAAGCCAGGTATTGTCCCCAGCAAATAAGACCTGATGAAAGAGCGTAAAGAATTGATCAAAGCCAATAATGACAGCCATCACCGCAAATATTACCGGTAGGACCATCATCCAAAAAAATAGACCACGGTAGAGAGCAAGGTAGCCTTTTTTGACGACCGTTCGTAGAAACTGGATAAAACCAGGTAGGGTGACCAGGAAAACGACCGTCACTAAGTGAAAGAGGTACTTAACGGCCTCAAAATGGTGCAATCCATTTTTGGAAGAAGGAAATTGCGGCATCTTCAACACCCATTGAAAAGGATTGGTCAAATAGTTCATCAAGACATTAAAATTTTTCATGATGACAGAAGCCGAAAAACCCGTTCGGCTCTGGATTTCCAACCAATGAATCTCCAGCGGATAAACGGCCCAAGCTAGAGCAATGGTGAGGATTATGGCAGCTGACAAGATAAAGAAAACTTGGTTTATGGATTTTAAACTTCTAAGCATCAAAATCCCACTCCGCTAAGCTAGAAACAACATGTGTCGGTGCAATGGGTAAGGTCGGTACTTCCTCTGCTTTGGTAAAACCAGTCGTCACCAAAAGGGTCGGAATGCCATTGTCAATACCCGCACGGATATCTGTTAGGTAGTTATCCCCTACCATCACGACTTCTTCTCTTTTAAGACCCAGGTGCTCAATGGCCTTATCCATGATGATAGCCTTTGGTTTCCCAATAATCACAGGCTCGACCCGTGTCGCTGCTTCGACAAGAGCAATCAAGGATCCTGCTCCCGGCAACAAGCCACGCTCTGTTGGAATATTGAGGTCAGGGTTGGTCCCGATAAAGTGGGCTCCCTTTTGAATGGCCAAGGTCGCAGTAGCAAATTTTTCATAATCCACTTGCCAATCAAGTCCAATCACAACATAATCTGGTGCTTCTTCATCAAAGATGAAACCAGCTTCTTCGATAGCTTCTTTGAGTCCTGCTTCTCCGATCACATAAACCTTTTTACCCAGATTTTGATCCTTCATATAATCAATGGTCGCAAGGGTTGCTGTATAGATGGTCGAAACTGGGGTTTCAATATTGAAATGTGTTGCCAGCATATCCCGAACGGTCTCCGGTGTGCGGGTTGTATTGTTGGTCACAAAGAGATAAGGAATCTCACGCGCCTGCAATTCATGCACAAAAGCTTCTCCTGCAGGAATGCGTGACTTCCCCTTATAAATGGTTCCATCTAAATCAATCAAATAGCCCTTATATTGCATTTATTCTTCCTTTTCTGTATCCGTTTCATCATGTAACTTTTCTGTATCTACTCGTCCTCCAGCACCATACAAGAGTAGAGCACCAGCATAGAGGACAAACTGTAGGATCAAACCAGTAAAATTGATCCCTTGACTTCCCGATTGGGTAAATAAGAAAGAAGCCACCATAAGGATGACAATAGTCACCAAAAGACCAATGATTGTCGCTTGATCGACACTGATTTGATAAACAGTGCGTTTACTGCTCCGATTCCGGCCGTCTGACTTGGTTTCCGGTTGCAAATTTTCTACAAAATCCGTCACTAAGGTCGCAGCGAGGCTGACAGTGGTGCTAAAGAGCACCCCTTGAGACAAGCGGTGATAGAAATTAGACCAGAAGGATCCTGATTGGCTAGTAATCCCAATCGAAAAGATCATGACCGGTAAAAGAAAGGCCAAGGTGAAATGGATCCAGACCCGGTACCAGTGCACATCTTCTCTTAAAAAGCGACTAAAACTCTCAAAATTTAAGCGATAGCGGAAAAATTTGTAAATTTCCTCTACCAGGATGATGCCCAAAGCACAAAGTGTCAAGAGCCAATCTCCTAACATGTATAAAGGGTTCTTTTGACGCTTGGCATAGGCCACAACCCGTTTTTGATAGCTTTCAAGTTCCTGTTTTTTATTTTTTAATCTTCTACTTTCCATAAATCCAACCCTTTTCTTCTATTTCTTCCCACTCAATTTCAGCTTGGGCATTGATATGACCATCTGAAGCAATCTGGTGCTGGGTCTTCAATCCCTCTTGTTCATATTGGGAGGTGATAGCACCTCCTGCCAGCACTTCTTTGACATATTTCAGATGGACTTTTTTAGGAACATGGTGGGTCAAGAAGTCTGCTCCCATCACCTCAAAGACCCAGTCCAAGTACTTACTGTTATTGACATGTCCGTTCATATCCAAGTCGTAAAACCGAACCCGATATTCTTGTTCCACGCCCCCTTCTAACTCTTTGAAACGGGGTCCACGGATCATGGTTTTTGAAAATTCAGAGTCAAAGGCATCCGTGATTTCGCTCATCACAGGGTGAACTTTGCGTGTATCACGATCCATCAAGACAAAGGTCGCGACCATCTCAATAATGGTATTGCCTTCCTCATCCTTGATATTAAAGGCCCGGTAACAGAAAAGCCGATTGTGGCTCATGGCATAGGTTTCGACGGTGATCTTTTCATCAAACACAGGAAGACGCTCGATCTTCATATTGTAATCCGTGATAATCCAGACCAGATTGTAGTTCTCTAAAATGTACATATCACTCATCCCCAGCTCAATCGATTGCATGCCAGATACCTGTAAAGACAGCAAGATCAATTGGGGAATTTTAATAAACCCATTGACATCGCTCATATCAAAAGGAATTTTCATACTGTATTCAAATGTTTTTGCCATCTTCTACTCCAAAATAAACTTCTCTGCTACAGTGTCTCCTAAAAAGAGACCTTTCTTGGTCATTCTCACAATGTCCTTGTCAGGTACCAAGAGCCCCTGCTGGGTCAATTCCTCAACCACTGATCCATATTGTTGGTCGAAATTCACACCAAACTTTTCTTCAAAACGCTTCTTGGAAACGCCTGTCTTCTTACGCAATCCTAGAAACATCTCTTCTTCCATCATTTCTGTCTGACTCAACTGTTCTTCTTGGACACGCGCATTTCCCTCTTCGACAGCCTGCATATAGTGGCGGATAGGTCCATGATTCTTATAGCGAACCCCATTGACATAGCCAGATGCACCAGCTCCCAGACCATAATACTCAGCATTGTCCCAATACATGAGATTATGTCGACTTTCAAAACCAGGCTTGGAAAAATTGGAAATTTCGTAATGCTCAAAGCCTGCTCGCTCCAACTCCTGAATGATGTATTCAAACATCTCTGCTTCCAACTCCTCTTTGGGTAGAGGAAGCTTGCCCCGTCTCATGCGATTCATAAAAACGGTGTGGTTCTCCAGAATCAAGCTATAAAGACTCATATGGGGAATATCAAGGGCAAGGGCCTTAGCAACATTTTCCCTGACCTGGTCCATGGTTTGCGTCGGAAGTGCATAGATGAGATCGATCGAAATATTGTCAAAACCAGCCAGCTTCAGACAATCAATATTGTCATAGATATCCTGCTCCTGGTGGCTCCGACCAATTTTTTTAAGCAAGCGGTTATCAAAGGTCTGGACGCCCAAAGAAACACGATTGACCGGTGAAGCCTTGAGGACATCTATCTTATCCGGATTCAAATCACCAGGATTAGCCTCGATCGTCAGCTCTTCCATCTGAGAGAGATCAAGCGACTTGGTCAGCTCCTTGAGTAAATACTCTAGCTGATCTGCAGATAAGGCCGTCGGCGTTCCACCCCCAATATAGAGCGTCCGTAGATTTGTGATTTTTTCTCGACGAAATTCTTGGAGCAAATGCTCCAGATAGGCATCGACCGGCTGATTCTTGATAAAAACCTTAGAAAAGTCACAATAATAACAAATCTGGGTACAAAATGGAATGTGGACATAAGCGGACGTTGGTTTTGTAAGCATATCTTTAATTATACCATAAAATCCCCCTAAGTCCGAGAAGAAAAGGGAATAAGAAGTAAGGAATTCCTTGACAATAACGAATAAAAGGAATAGAATGAATCTAATCATATTCGGAGGTAAGGAGATATGAACAAGTAAGTTTCGTTAAATAACATACTTTATTTAGTGGACTGCTTGTTCGATCTCTTTTTGTGTACCCTCTTGCCTATTCTCCAACTATTTGTTGGCTAAATAAGGTCTTTTTCTGCTTGGGTTCCACTTGAATACAGCTCTACTAAATAGGTAGAGCTTTTTTTGTCCCAGTAGAAAGGAATCTTATGCTAAAACTATCCCACCTCATTATCCGCCATACAAAAGATTTACGCGATCTAGTACGTGATCTGTCCCTGACCATTCGTGAAGGAGAAAAAGTTGCCATTATTGGCGAAGAAGGGAATGGAAAATCTTCCTTGCTTCAGGTCCTCATGTCCCCAA
>CAUTRO010000093.1:0-5626 GCA_963540685.1 uncultured Streptococcus sp. | reverse complement strand
CGAAGGATCTTACCACGGCGAGCTGTCTTGAGGAGATTGGTCAAGAGGGCTTCAAACTCAGTTGTCTTTTCACGAATGATCTCAGTGGTTGCTTCCTCGACATCGTCGTACTCAGGATAGTCGATGTTGACTTCGACTTGAGCCAGAGTATTAAGGATTTCTTGGCGCGTGTTGTTGATGAGGTCAGACAGGGATCCGTCCAACTGTTTGACTGCGATATTCATAGCCTTGTCAGTCTTGGCGCGGATAATATCCATGACGGCCTCCGCCTGGGTTAAATCGACCCGACCGTTGAGGAAGGCCCGCTTGGTAAATTCACCAGGCTCAGCTAGACGAGCTCCCTCACGGATGACCAACTGCAGGATTTCATTGGTCACCGCAATCCCTCCGTGGGTATTGATCTCGATGATGTCTTCTCGGGTGAAGGTCTTAGGTGAGCGCATGGCTCCGACCATGACTTCATCGAGAATCTCATCCTTGTCTGGATCTACGATATGGCCGTAGTTAAGCGTATGGCTGGCCACACTGGTTAAGTCTTTTCCCTTAAAGATCTTTTGTGCAATGGCAAAGCTGTCGGTTCCGCTCAAGCGGACGATCCCGATCGCTCCCTCACCGAGAGGAGTCGAGATGGCAGCAATGGTATCAAATTCTTTAGTAATCATGTCATTTCTCTTTTCCTGTAGATTCATCTCTATTCTATCGTAAAGTCAGCAGACGGGCAAGGTTTTGCTTTTAGAACTAAAAGTTGGAAAGGTTTTCAATTAATTAGTGAAATCTCTTACAGAATATGCTATACTATAATGGAATACAAAAGGAGGTCTATGATGGTAAACCTAAAAGAACAGGTAGGAATTAAAGCGGCTGAGTTTGTTACAGACGGCATGATTGTCGGTCTCGGTACAGGTTCAACTGCTTATTATTTTGTGGCTGAATTGGGTCGTCGCATCAAAGAAGAAGGCTTGAAGATCACAGCTGTCACGACTTCGAGTGTGACCTATGATCAGGCTGAAAGTTTAGGCATTCCGCTCAAGGCAATCGACGATGTCGAAGTGGTCGACGTAACTGTAGATGGCGCCGATGAAGTGGATCCTCAATTAAACGGGATCAAAGGTGGCGGTGGCGCTCTCCTCATGGAGAAGATCGTCGCAACCAATTCAAAAGATTGTATTTGGATCGTAGATGAATCCAAACAAGTCGCAACTCTCGGGGCCTTCAAACTTCCAGTGGAAGTAGTGCAATACGGGGCTGAGAATCTCTTCCGTCACTTTGAGCAAAAAGGCTACCATCCTGCTTTCCGTCTTGCGGAGGATCAGCGCTTTGTCACCGACCAAGGCAACTTTATCATTGACTTAGATCTCAAAGTGATCGAGGATGCGGAAGCTTTAGCTAATGAACTGGATCACACTGTAGGGGTTGTAGAGCACGGTTTGTTCTTGAACATGATTTCAAAAGTGATCGTAGGGACACCAGAAGGCCCTGTCATCATCGAAAAATAGGTTTCTCTAAAGAGGGGCCGGGTTTAAAACGGCTCTCTTCTTATAGGGAAGTGGTATAATATAGCTAGTTTAATAAAGGAAAGAGGCAGTTTATGTCAAAATTTAATCGTATTCACTTGGTGGTACTAGATTCTGTTGGAATCGGTGCTGCACCAGATGCTAATAACTTTGTCAATGCTGGTGTACCTGATGGCGCATCAGATACTCTTGGACACATTTCAAAAGCAGTCGGGTTGAATGTACCAAACATGGCAAAACTTGGTCTTGGAAATATTCCTCGTGAACACCCCTTGAAGACTGTTCCAGCTGAGAGCAATCCAACTGGTTATGCAACCAAGTTAGAAGAAGTTTCTCTTGGAAAAGATACCATGACAGGTCACTGGGAAATCATGGGACTTAATATTACAGAACCGTTTGATACTTTCTGGAATGGATTTCCAGAAGAAATCTTGACAAAAATTGAAGAATTCTCAGGTCGCAAGGTCATCCGCGAGGCCAACAAACCTTATTCTGGTACAGCAGTGATCGATGACTTCGGACCACGCCAAATGGAAACAGGCGAGTTGATCATCTATACATCCGCTGACCCTGTTCTTCAAATCGCAGCTCACGAAGATATTATTCCTTTGGATGAACTCTACCGTATCTGTGAGTACGCTCGTTCCATCACTTTGGAACGTCCAGCTCTTCTTGGCCGGATCATTGCGCGTCCTTATGTTGGGGAGCCAGGAAACTTCACTCGTACGGCTAACCGTCGTGACCTGGCTGTTTCACCGTTTGCACCAACTGTTTTGGACAAATTGAACGAAGCAGGAATCGACACATACTCAGTTGGTAAGATCAGCGATATCTTTAACGGAGCAGGTATCAACCACGATATGGGCCACAACAAATCAAACAGCCACGGTATTGACAACTTGATCAAAGCGATGAAATCAAAAGAGTTTAAACATGGTTTCTCATTTACCAACTTGGTTGACTTTGATGCCCTTTACGGACACCGTCGTGATCCACATGGTTACCGTGATTGCTTGCACGAGTTTGATGAGCGCTTGCCAGAAATCATCGCTGCAATGAAAGAAGACGATCTCTTGATGATCACTGCAGACCATGGTAACGACCCAACTTATGCTGGTACTGACCATACGCGTGAATACATCCCATTCTTGGCTTACAGCCCATCTTTCAAAGGTAGTGGCTTGCTTCCAGTTGGACACTTCGCCGACATCTCAGCAACCATTGCGGACAACTTTGGTGTTGAGAAAGCCATGATCGGAGAAAGCTTCTTAGATAAATTGGTCTAAGATGACGCGTTTTGCCTTACTCGTAAGAGGAATCAATGTTGGTGGTAAGAACAAGGTGGTCATGGCTCAACTCCGTCAGGAATTGACCGATTTAGGGCTGGGCCAAGTGGAAACCTACATCAACAGTGGTAATATCTTCTTTATGACAGATCTTTCTCGATCTCAGTTAGTGGACTGCCTGTCGACTTTCTTTGAGCATCACTATCCCTTCATTCAGTGCTTTTCTCTCCTGAGTCGAGAAGACTACGAAGCAGAATGTGCACACCTACCGGAATGGTGGACAGACGAGATGGCTCGCAAGGATGTGCTCTTTTATACGGAGGGCTTGGATAGGGAATCTGTAGAAGAGAAGTTGCTTGCTTTGAAGCTAGGAGATGAAGTGCTTCACTTTGGCAAAACAGCGGTTTTCTGGGGGAAATTCTCAGAAGACAGCTATGCTAAAACTGCCTACCACAAACATCTGATGAAGATGCCTTTCTATCGCCAGGTCACTATTCGCAACGCTAACACCTTTGACAAAATTGGTACATTACTTAAGAAATAAAAGGAGACACACAATGACATTAGTAGCAAAAATCAATGAAACAGCAGCATTTTTGAAAGGCAAAGGAATCCAAGCTCCTGAGTTCGGTTTGATCCTTGGATCAGGTCTTGGAGAATTGGCTGAAGAAATCGAAAATGCAGTCGTAGTAGACTACTCTGACATTCCAAACTGGGGTCAATCAACAGTAGTTGGACACGCTGGTAAATTGGTTTACGGTGATCTTGCTGGACGTAAAGTCTTGGCCCTTCAAGGACGTTTCCACTTCTACGAAGGAAACCCATTGGAAGTGGTGACCTTCCCAGTTCGTGTCATGAAAGTGTTGGGATGCGAAGGAGTTCTTGTAACCAACGCTGCAGGTGGTATCGGCTTTGGTCCTGGTACCTTGATGGCGATCACTGACCACATCAACATGACAGGTCAAAACCCATTGATCGGTGAAAACTTGGATGACTTTGGTCCTCGTTTCCCTGATATGTCGAAAGCTTACACTCCAGCCTACCGCGAAATCGCCCACCAAGTAGCTGACAAACTTGGCATCAAATTGGATGATGGAGTTTATATTGGTGTGACAGGTCCTACCTACGAAACTCCAGCTGAAATCCGTGCGTACAAGACACTTGGCGCTGATGCTGTAGGTATGTCAACCGTTCCTGAAGTCATTATTGCGGCTCACTCTGGCTTGAAAGTTCTTGGGATTTCATGTATTACTAACTTTGCGGCTGGTTTCCAAGAAGAGCTTAACCATGAAGAAGTGGTAGAAGTCACTGAGCGTGTTAAAGGAGACTTCAAAGGCTTGCTTAAAGCAATTCTTGCTGAATTGTAAGATGATGAAAGCACGACTCCAAAGCCTGCCCTACGGATGGCGTCTGCTTTTAGCGACTGTCGCTTTGGGAATAGGAACGGGTTTGGTCGGAATTGCCTGTCATTATCTGCTAGAAGGCGTGCAAAGGTTGGCTTTCGGCCAAGAACGGTCTGATCTGCTCCAGCTATTTCAGGAAGCTGGAGGGCTTCGTAGATTTCTTGTCCTATGTGTGACAGGGATTTTGGCGGCAGGATTCTGGTATGTCCTACAAGGGCGTTATAAAATCCTCTCCATTCAACGGCAAATTGACTTGGTTGGAGATAGAGATCCAGCGTCCCTAGCCCATCTCCTTCATGCGACTATGCAGGTTGCGATTGTCGGAGCCGGCACTTCGGTCGGAAAAGAAGGAGCCCCACGTGAGGTTGGGGCTCTTCTAGCTGGTCGTTTGGGAAAAGTCTTGTCCTTGACGATCAAAGAGCGAAGAGCATTGATTGCTTGCGGAGCTGGTGCTGGATTAGCTGCGGTCTATCAGGTTCCCTTTGCCAGTAGCTTGTTTGTCTTTGAGACCTTAGGGTTGGCCTATCACTGGAAAAATGTCTTACTGGTCTTGTCCAGTACGTATCTGGCGACTTGGGTGGCCCAGCCAATCGTTGGGCATGCTGCTATGTATCACATGTCGCTAGTTCATTGGTCAGCAGGTAGTTTTTTCCAGGCTGTCTTAGTTGCTCTATTGGTTACTCCGTTGGCTCTTGCCTTTCGGTATCTAGCCAAACGGGCAAGTCGTAAACGGCGGAAGGATTGGACTATTCTTTGGGCTCTGCCCTTAGCATTTATGGTGCTAGCTGGCATTGTGACCTTTTACCCAATTTTTATGGGAAATGGACAGGTACTAGCTCAAGCCGTCCTATCAGGTCAGCCATTTTCGAATCTAGTCTTGATCTTGGCCGTGAAGGGTCTCCTGGTCTATCTCCTCTTGCGTAATGGGGCATATGGGGGAACCTTGACGCCTTCATTTGCTTTGGGGATTGGTTCTGGTTATTTGGTAACAATGATTGTTTCAGCAGTTGGCCTTCATCTAGATCCTGCCCTAGGGATGTTGCTTGGAGCGACAGTCTTTTTAGGGACGACCTTACAAGCTCCCATGACTGCCATTGCCCTAAGCCTTGGTTTTACAGGACAGAGCTGGGCATTGATTCTACCGCTGGCACTATCTGCTGGTGTGTCTTATATGATTCAAAATAGATGGGAGAATAAACGATGAGAGTGCATTTTGTCTTGCACGAAACTTTTGAAGTACCTGGTGCTTATCTAAAGTGGGCGCAGGAGCGTGGCCATCAGGTGACAATGACTAAGGTCTACGAGCGAGAAGCTCTACCTGAGACAGTGGATGAGATCGATTTTTTGATTGTCATGGGAGGACCACAATCACCAGATGAGGATCGTGCAACCTTCCCTTACTATGATCCACAAGCTGAGATTG
>CAUTRO010000092.1:0-5714 GCA_963540685.1 uncultured Streptococcus sp. | reverse complement strand
CGTTGTAAGATTTAAGGTTCCAAATACCAAATGTCAAACGACCTGAAGCAGGATCCGCTGCGTATCCTGAAGGAATCGTTTGTGTACGATCTGTAAGGCTCGCACCGTTTGGATCTGACATTCCTGGTGTTACAGCAACACCAGATGGATTTGTGCTTGATGTAGCAATAGCATCCAACTGTGCATAAACTGCTGGAGCACCATTGACTGTCGTGTTACCAGTAAATCCTGCTGCAGTCAAGGTTGCCATCATGTCATCTACTGACTTGCTCAAACGTTCGCGTTGCTCAGCGTATGATTGAGCTGAAGCATTAGCGTTGATCAAGCTGTTGCTTGCTGTCAATTCAGTTTGAACTTTAGAAATGGCTGCATCAAGTGCTGCTTTCTTTTCTGGAGCTGAAACAGTAGCTGAGTAGTCTCCTGCGATCTTGTTCAACAATGCTGCTTCTGAAGTGTTTTGTTCTAAGACAACCTTGTCTTCAGATTTTGATACAGTTGTAGTTGTTTCTGAAGTTGCTTCAGATGCAGTTGCTACAGCTGATTCGCTAAGAGCTGCTGAAAGTTCTGCAGATCCTTGTTCGCTCAATGAAGCTGACTCAGATACAGAGACACTTACAGATGTTGAAGTGCTTGCTGATGTTGATGCACTTGCTGATTCTGTTGTAGATTCTGTTGTAGATTCAGTTGTAGATTCAGTAGTTGAAGTTGTACCAAGTACTGTACTTCCTTGCACTACAAGAGCTTCGCTTGAAAGCTCAGATGCAGTCGCAACATCTGATCCAGTTTCATCAGCTTTAGCAGTGTTCGCTACTGTAGCTGCACCAAAAACAGCCCCAGCTGCTACGATCCCTTTGAGCAAGCCACGGCTTGTCATTTCTTTCACTGATACTGCGTCTTCACGCACTTCAGCTACCACTGTTTCCTCGACTTGACCACGAATGACTTTCAAAAGACCAAAGTTGGAAGTCGCTGCACGCAACCAGTTTTTACCTGACTTGATCAATTTGAAACGAGTTACTCGATCCGTTTCACGGAATTCACCATTAGAACGTTTAAAAAACATTTCTATCTCCTTATTGCATTTCTTATTTCCCTAACATTATAGACTAATCTGTCGATTTTTGGAAGTAATTATTCTTAATTATTGCTATTTTTTTATAAATTTTGTGTTAGTTTGTCAAACCGGGGCAATTTTTTGATAAAACCCTGTAATACTTTGACTTTAGAGCTAAAACAAAAAGCCCCTTTTATCGGAGCTTTTTCTGATAATTATCTGATTTCTTCCAACATTTTTTCAATGTGTTGGATGGATTTCTCGCGACCAAGCAAGTAGATAGTGTCTGGCAATTCTGGACCATGCATTTCACCTGAAACAGCGATACGGATCGGCATGAAGAGATTTTTTCCTTTGATCCCTGTTTCCTTTTGAACCGCTTTGATTTGCGGGAAGATATTTTCTACCACAAACTCTTCGTCTGACATAGCTTCAAGTTTTGCTTTGAAGGCTTCCAGTACAGTTGGCACCGTTTCACCTGCCATGACTTCTCGCTCAGCGTCGGTCAATTCTGGGAAGTCTGAGAAGAAAAGGTCTGTCAATGGGACGATTTCGTCCACTGACTTCATTTGTGGTTTGTAGAGTTCCACCAATTTCTCAGCCTTGTCTGTCAAACGGCCTGCTTCTTCAAGGAATGGTTTGGCCATTTCAAAGATCGTTGCCAAGTCAGCTCTCTTGATGTAGTCATTGCTCATCCAGTCTAGTTTCTTCTGGTCGAAGGCTGCTGGAGACTTGCTGAGACGGTTTTCATCAAAGAGCTTGATGAGTTCTTCGCGAGAGAAGATCTCGTCTTCCCCACCCGGGTTCCATCCAAGAAGGGCGATAAAGTTAAAGACTGCTTCTGGAAGGTAGCCCTTCTTGCGGTAATCTTCGATAAACTGAAGAGTATTGGTGTCCCGTTTAGACAACTTCTTACCTGTTTCAGAGTTGATGATCAAGGTCATGTGACCAAATTCAGGTGCTTCCCATCCAAGTGCTTCATACACCATGAGTTGTTTTGGTGTATTGGCAATGTGGTCATCTCCACGAATGACGTGAGAGATTTGCATATCATGGTCATCGATCACAACGGCAAAGTTGTAAGTTGGGTAGCCATCTTTCTTTTGGATGACCCAGTCCCCACCGATATTGCCACCTTCAAATTCGATATCGCCTTTGACCATATCGTGCCATTTGTAGATGCCAGCTTCATTCACTGCCAAACGAACTGTCGGGATGATACCCGCTGCTTCACGTTCTGCAATATAAGCTGCTTTTTCTTCCTCGCTCATACCAAGGTATTCGTTGATGTAACGAGGTGTTTCACCTGCAGCTTCTTGGCGTTCCCGCTCCGCTGCCAACTCTTCTTCTGTTACATAAGACTTGTAGGCTTTGCCTTCAGCCAAGAGTTGGTCGATGTATGTTTGATAGAGTTCCAAACGTTCAGACTGGCGGTAGTTTTCATGTGTCTCAGGGCTTTCATCCCAGTCCATGCCCAACCAACGAAGGTTTTCAAGCTGGGAACGTTCGCCGTCTTCCACATGTCGCTTGCGGTCCGTATCCTCGATACGGATGATAAAGGTTCCACCATGGTGGCGCGCATACAAGTAGTTAAACAATGCTGTACGAGCATTTCCGATGTGTAGTAGTCCAGTTGGACTTGGTGCATAACGCACACGAATATCTTTTGCCATGTTTCTCTCCTCTTGTCTTGTTCGCTATCTCTAGCTCATTTTTCAATCATTCCTATTATACCACAAAGAAAGCAGGACTGAAATGAATAAGTGGCCTTTCTAGTTTTTCTTCTATATAAAAAAAGCCAGAACAAATGCTCTGACTCCAATCTTTTAGTAAACGAACATGGGCTTTGTACCTTATTGGAATCGAACACGGGCTGCGGATTGTGTCAAAAAGATGAATTCTCCTAGAATCTTTTGGATCCTGCGTCGAATTCCCTATTTTGACTGGATCCGCTGCGCCCTTTGTATCTTAGTTTAACCGTTCTTCTAATTCAAAGTCGATTGGCAGGGTTTGTAAAAAGTGTTCTAACTCCCGTTCCCAATAGAACCATTCGTGCTTGCCTGGACTATGGCTATAAGAGACATCCAAGCCTAATTTCTTTAATGCCTTCACTTCATACTGATTCGCTTCGTAGAGGAAGTCCTGCTCTCCACACCAGATCCAGAGCTTGGTCTTCTTATCTGAAAACTTCTTCGCAGCAGTCTCAAGTGAGTAGGGACTCGTCGTCCAGTCTTCTAGGTCCCCAAAAATACCCTTCCAAAAAGCTGGTTGTTCCAAATCATTGTTTTCAAAGTCTCGATCGTGAAAACTAAGTGCTCCAGAGAAACTCGCCGCATGAGAGAAACGATTTGTTTTGAGAGCCAAGAGCATAGAACCATAGCCTCCCATGGACAGACCTGCAATAAAGGTTTTCTCTCGTTTCTTAGTCATATTAGGGAAGAAGCGAGAAAGAGTCTCTGGCAATTCCTCCGCAATGGCCGTGTAATAGTTGTAGCCATACTGGGTATCTGTGTAGAAACCATTATTGGTATTGGGTAGGACCACAATCAGGTTGGTATTTCGCAAAATGCGCTCCACATTGGTCCGCTTCAACCAGGAATGATGATTGCCATTCATCCCATGCAGGAGATAAAGGACAGGAATATCTGTATCCGCTGGATCCTCCACGCGCGACGCATCGGGATAAAGGACAGACACGCCCCACTCCATCTTCAAGGCTTCTGAATAATACTCAATCTGCATAACTGCCATTTGATTTCCTCTTTCTACTGTTAAAAACACTCGGCAAGCCCCCGGCCGCCAAGCGTTTCATTTTCTTCTATTTTATTTCACTTCCATCACAACTGGTAGGATTGCTGGACGACGTTTGGTTTGTTCAAATAAGAACTTAGACAAGTTGTCACGAACCAGCCCTTTCAACTCACCCCAGTCAAAGCTATCTTGTGTCAAATAGTCTTCAACGCTTTGGTTGACCAAGTCGCAACTTTCACGAAGAATATCCCGGCTCTTCTTGACATAGATAAATCCACGAGTATGCACGCGCGCTTTGGATATAATCTTCTTTTCCTTGCGATTCACCGTAATAGCGACGATGAAGATTCCATCTTCTGACAAGACCTTACGGTCACGAAGGACGATATTGCCTACATCACCAATGGCATTCCCATCAATCATGACATCTCCAGACGAGACACTTCCCGCAGGAACGAAGTCACCCTTTTCATATTCCATCACAGTTCCACGTTTTGGAATAAAGATATTTTCAGGTAGGATACCGACTTCCATCGCCACCCGCGCATGGGCATCCAACTCACGGTACTCACCCTGGATTGGGAAGAGATATTTAGGTCGAAGGAGGTTGATCATCAACTGCAAGTCTCGTGCGTTTCCGTGACCAGACACGCGCAAGTTTGACGTGATCAATTTAACAATTCCACCAGCTTGGTAAATCATATTTTCCACACGCGCCACCACTGCTTCTTTTGCAATAGATGGTGTAGTGACGATGTAGACCAAGTCCCCATCTTTGATTTCCACATAACGGTGACGGCCGATAGACATCTTGCGCAAACCATTGATTGGCTCACCCATCCGGCCTGTTTCCAAAATAATCAATTCATGATCTTCAAACCGGCTCATTTCTTTCGGTTTGATCAAGAGTTTTTCGTTGGAAAGAGACAATTTGTTCAAGCGAATGGCTGTTCGGACGATGTTTTCCACATCAAATCCTGTCAAGACCACCCGACGTCCAGTCTCAGCAGCAGCATCAAAGACCTGCTGGATCCGAGAAAGGTTGCTGGCTACAGCTGCCACGATCACACGACCATCCCAGTCCGCAATGGTATCCAGGATCTCATCACCTACTTCTTGCTCACTGGCAACTTGAATGGTACTATCAGCATTGGCTGAATCACTCAGGAGAGCAAGCACCCCTTCACGTCCGATTTCCGCTAAGCGTGCAAAGTCAGTCGCATAAGACTCGCTTGCAGTTTGGTCAAATTTAAAGTCTCCTGTGTAGACGATATTCCCCTCAGGAGTGCCGATCACAATCCCGATACTTTCAGGGATCGAGTGGGTGGTTTGAAAGAAGGATACAACGGCATCGCCAAAATCGATCTCTGAATTTTGATCGATGATATGGAAATCATTGAATTTCTTAACACTGTCATTACTTTTTACAAAGAGTTTGGCCAACTCAATGGTCAACTCTGTCCCGAATACAGGGACTTTGGCTTCAGCTAAAAGATAAGGCAATGCTCCAATAGCATCCGCATGGCCGTGGGTCAAGAAAACACCCGCAATGCGATCCTTATTTTCAAAAAGATAGTCCATATTTGGGATGACGACATCCACCCCAAGTTGCTCATTTTCTGGATACTTCAATCCCGCATCCAAGACAAAAATCGATTCGTTCACTTCAGCAATGTAGAGATTTTTCCCATTTTCTCGAACACCGCCAAGAGTGACTAATTTAATACTACTCACTGTTGTCTCCTTTAGTGTCATTATTTTAATACTTACGGTCCTTGGTTTTCCAAGTCGAATTACAGCTTTGCAAATACTTGCATATCCACTCTATTATACAATTTTTTTCTATTTTTTTCAAAAAGCTTCCCACAGCAAAAAAGCCTCCCCATCCAAAGTAGATGAGAAGGCTTCT
>CAUTRO010000091.1:0-5718 GCA_963540685.1 uncultured Streptococcus sp. | reverse complement strand
CACTTCGCCACCTTTGTCTTTTGTAGCAGTATCAGTTGAATTTTCTTTGGCGATTTGAGTAAAGTCTGCACCTTCAGCTTTAACAGCTTCCAATACTTCTTTTGCTTTGTCTTCAGAATCCAACTTAATAATTTGTGCAGTTACTTCAGGAGTGTAAGATTCAAAAGCTGTCTTAAAGTCTGACTCTTTGATATCTTTCTTAGCAGCTTGGTTTACTGCATATTCCAATAACATATTACTGCGGATTTGCTGCTTAGCTGTTTCTTCCGTCAATCCCTGTTGTGCCAAATAAGCATCGAATTGGTTGCCCAATTGTTCCTTTTGTTTATCCAATTCTTTTTCAACATCTTTATTAGAAACTTTTGAGCCATATTCTTTTTCAAAAACCTTATTGATAGTCATTTGGAAAAGAACCTGTTGAGCTCCTTGGTTGTTCTTGATTTCATCATAAAATTCAGAAACTGTGATCGTGTCCCCTTTCATGGTCACGATATCTTTGTTTGTGCCATTGGCACATGCTGCTAGTGTTACGACTGATAGCAAGGTCACAGCACCTGCTACAAGTTTTTTCTTCATGAAATTTCTCCGTTCCTTTTTAAACTTCTTCTATTTTACCACAAATTAGAGAGAATACCTTAAATTTACCTAAAACGATCCAGGTTCTGGCAAATGAACTGTCTCTGCATTTTTTCGGATCATCAAGATGCCGTCACCAAGCGGCACCAAACTAGCGGTCAAATCTGGATGATTGAGAGTTGCATCGAAGAGATTCTGAAGTCCTCGATAAATTGTTCGTTGTCCACGACGAACTTCCATGATGTCTTTGGCAACATCTCCCCCTTGGAAAATATCATCCAGCACCACGATACCTCCAACTTCTAGAAGTTCTAAGATCCGTGGCAAAAAGACGATGTATTTAGACTTGGCTGAGTCCATAAAGACAAAGTCATAGGTCTCTGTTAATTCCTGCAGAACATCCACCGCATCGCCCTCGAGCAAGGTGATTTGCTTTCTTTGATCATACTTGGCTAGATTTTCCTTGGCAAAACCGATCATTTCCTCGTTTCGATCAATGGTAGTGATCTGTGCATTGGGAGCATTCTCAGCCATCAAGAGGGCTGAAAAACCAATGGCCGTCCCAATTTCAAGGATCCTCTTGGGTTGCAAGGTTTGTAGAAGTAGTCTAAAGTAAGCGACAGTCTCATGTGGGATGATAGGAATATTTTCCTTTCGAGCAAACTCTTCTAATTCCTTAAGGGCACCAGCTACCGGTTTTTGACGCGTCCGCATAAAGTCAACGATCTCATCTTTAACCACTGGACGACGCATATTGTGGTTGGCATTTTTACTATAAGACTCTACCATCTTATGCGAGTCCTAATTTTTCTACTAGCTCTTCAAATTCATTTAGGCGACGTTCAAAGACTGCAAAGGCTGCATCCAAGTAGTCTTCTTTTTCCATATCCACACCTGCTTTACGGATGACATTTAGTGGATAATCAGAGTTCCCAGCTTTTAGGTAATTGATATATTTATCACGATCTTCTTGGGTTCCATGAACAATTTTTTCAGCCAAGGCTGAAGCTGCTGCAAAACCAGTTGAATATTGGAAGACATAGTAGTTATAGTAGAAGTGAGGAATCCGAGCCCATTCATATTGGATCTCAGGGTTATCTTCTTTAGAAAGACCATAGTATTTCTCATTGAGATCTGCATAAAGCTTGTTTAAGAACTCACTGGTCAAAACCATGCCTTCTTGGTCAGCTTTGTGGATAGCATGCTCAAATTCAGCGAACTGAGTTTGACGGAAGACTGTACCACGGAAGCCATCTAAGAAATGATTGAGAATGGCAAAGCGGGTCGCATCATCTTCAACTTCTTCCAAAAGACGTTCTGTTAAAATATTTTCGTTTGTTGTAGAGGCGATTTCAGCCAAAAAGATGGAGTAGTCTCCGTAGACGTAAGGCTGGGTTTCACGGGTATAGCTCGAATGCATACTGTGACCTGTCTCATGCACCAAGGTGAAGAGATTGTCCAGTGTATCTTGCCAGTTTAACAACATGAAGGCGTTGGTATCGTAAGACCCACCTGAGTAGGCACCTGAACGTTTGCCTTGGTTGACATGCACATCAATCCAACGTTCACTAAAGGCCCGTTTCACACGAGATAGGTAATCCTCACCCAGAACAGCCAAAACTTCTTCTGCTTTGGCCAAGGATTCTTCGTAAGTAAACTTGTAGTCTGTATCTGATAATGGGGTATACATATCGTACATCTTCAAGTCTGAGATTCCTAGAATTTTTGAGCGTAATTGCACATAACGATGCAAGAGTGGCAAATGTTTGTTAACGGCTGCTACTAAACTCTCATAAACACTTTCTGGTACAAAGTTTTCAGAAAGCGCCGCTTCACGAGCAGATGAGAATTTGCGAACTTTGGCATTAAAGTTATGAACTTTCACATTGGTTTGCAAGGTTTTAGCATAGGTGTGTTGGTACTGTTCATAGACCTCATAGAGTCCTTTATAGGCTTCTTTCCGAACCGCACGATCTTTTGATTCTACCAAAGAAATATAGTTTCCATGAGATAGTTGCACTTCTTCACCCTTGTCATCATGAACTATAGGAAAGACAATATCCGCATTGTCCAAGATTTCAAAGGTTTCCCCACCAGCTGCAAAGATTTCACCAGCTCCTGCAAGTAATTCCTCTTCTTTTTGAGACAAGACGTGTTCTTTTTTCTCTAGCAAGCGATCAAAATAATGACCATATTGTTCCAAAGCTGGAACCTCGCTCACAAAGGCCTTGTACTGCTCATCCGTAATGGCCATAAATTCAGGCTCATAGAAGGCAAAAGTTTCACCTAATAAGCTATAAAGCGACATCCCTTTTGATTGGTATTCTTGGTATATAGCAACCCGTGTATCTTGGTCATTTTTCATATGAGCATAAACATAGACCTTTTCCAATCGACGGCTCAATTCCAAATAAGCATCGGTTGTATCCAAAAGCGCTTGGGCTGAATCCAACAAATGACCAGCATAGTGGCTGGCTGCTTTAATATCCGTAGCTAAGCTGGCTGCTTCTTCTTCCCAAGCTTGATCTGTCGCAAAAATTGTCGACAAATCCCATTGGTATTTTTCGTCAATTTCATTACGTTGTTTTACCATTTCGATTAATCCTCCAATGGTTCTATTTTAGCATAAAAATAAACATTTCGGGAGGATTTCTATCCTAGAATGTTACCTTTTCTGTTGAGCATAAAAGCGAGGAGGATAGAGAATTTGAACATCTTGGAGTCCTTGCGACCGATAATAGGCCATAAATTGTTGATAGTAACCTTCTATATTCTCTTCAATTTGAAGGAAGTTCTGTGAAAGAATCGGACGACAAAGAGGATAAAAGAAATCTAGTCCCAGTTCCATCAGATGGTGTCCCTGCAAATAAAGTTGCTCCTGCAACTTCATCCATTTTGGATGACGGTAAAAGAGCTGTTGCTGGATATAGGTTAAAAATGTACGATCAAGCAGGACTGCCATTTGCTGCATAGGTTGTGAAAGATAAGGGGTCCGCAAGACTTCAAGTAGGTCCTTTTGGCCAAAAGGGAAAATTTCCGTTTGATAATGTAAACGTCCACGTAAATCTTCATGAATAAGGTATTGCAAGCGGAGCTCTTTCCTAGTAAGATCCAATTCCCAAAGATGAAACCCTCGATTGCGACTAAAATATAGAAAACCAGCTTGTAGTTTACTTAATTTTTCCTTGAGCCACAATTTTTTGCCCAGCAACCAATAAACCTGATAACCGTGGGCTCGATAAGCATCGCTTCTCTCCTTCAACCGTTCTAAAGATAAGGAGCTACATTGCACCTCCAAAGCTAATTTCTTGTCCACTATTAGAAGATCTGCTATTTGTTGAAAATCTGCTAAATAACTTTCGACTTCTGTTCTAGATTCCTGAGATGCCCAGTTATAAAGGCTAGCTTTTAATTCCAGGTGCTCCAAGCTCTCCGCTTCGTGATGATAAGGACAATGCTGCAACTCTACATGAGCAAAATGAGCCCTCAGAACCGAGCCATTTTTGAGTCTCACTGGACCATGACAAGCTAAGCAATAGAATGGTCCTGCCAGCAAGGGTGGGATCTCCTCCATACAGTTCCAACGCTTTTGATTTTTATCCATAGCAATAAACATCATCCCACCTCCTCACTTATATCATTCGAAAAAAATAAGATAAAGGCTGGAAATTTCCAACCTTTTTCTTCATCTTATTCTTCAGATTCTGAATCTGAATCATCACTGTCATCATCTGCAACAGGAGATTTACTTAATTCTTTCTTCAAATCTTCCATCTCTTTTCGAGAACTTTCCAACTGATCCCGCGCATCCTTCAAGCTTTCGATCAAATCTTCACGGTCATCTTTAGGAACAACAGTGCTATCTGAGCCAATGATTTCCAATCCTTCATTAAAGATTTCTTTTTGATTTTCCATCTCTTGCTTCAAAGCGCTAACTACTGCATCATAGTTCTCTTTAATAGTACCTGTCACAGACGTCCCTGCTTCTTCCGTAAGAGTAACAGTTTGATCCATTAATTTTGCAAACAACTTTTTGAAGTCGCCCACTGTTTTTGCATTACTGATATCTTCATCTGTAACGACACTTGAAGTTGACCCTTCTTCTGAATCTGATGAAGTATCCTTACTTTTGGAAGTGTTAGCTGATTTGCTCGTCACTTTTGTAGTTGATTGACTATTAGAAGTTTCCTTCTTTGTTTCCTGCTTGTTTGAACAAGCAGCCAGTGAAACAAGTGTCAAAAGAGCAGCTGTCGATAAGATCATTTTCTTCATAAAATGGTCTCTTTTATATTTATTTTACGTCATTCTAACATCCAATATTTTGATTATCAAATTAATTACTAGTTCTTAATATCTTAAAAAGAGTTGGGCAGAACACTGTAAAACCAGTGATTCCATCCAACTCCTCGCTAGTAAATCATGCTATGGCATCGATTTATTTATCCTGCATTTCCACTAAAAAGACTCTGACCCTTCCCTTGGGGCATTTTTAAGGCAAAGCTCAGCAGAAATACGATTCCTACAATCCCTGCTAACAAGAAACTCATGCCTTGGTAACCTCCTTTTTCAATACATAAGGCCGCAACTGGCTGTAAGAGAATGGTCCCCAAATATCTTGCACCTTGCACAATGGCCATGGCAAGAACCAGGTCCTTTCCATTCACCTGTTGAGCAATAAACCGTAAAGACACCATAATTAAAACCATACCAGTCGTATGCTTGGACAAAAGTGTCAGGACTACTTTTAAGAAGACGGGACTTGGTAGTGCGTAGACGGCATATTGAACAAAGAGGATCCCGATTGGAAGAGCGATCAAAACTCGGAGAGACCAGTGATCCATAAACCGATCGGAGAAAAAGATTAAAGGAGCTTCTACTACAACTGAGATAGCCACAACCGTTGAGGCAATATGAACCGGTAGGCCACTATCCATCAGCAACTCAGGAATATAGGTGTGACCGATATTTCCAACTCCTGAAGCCAGGCCAATCAAAATAATAAAGAAAAGATAAGGTCTATTATTTAGAAGAGGACGGATAGATACCGGCTCTTTAGCCTTTTCTTCCCTTTTCTCTCTTGTCTTCATTCGAACAGCACTTAGACAGAAGAGACTTAAAACGATGGTCAGCAGAAACGTGTAA
>CAUTRO010000090.1:0-5730 GCA_963540685.1 uncultured Streptococcus sp. | reverse complement strand
TGAGGAGCCAAGTCCTTGAGAGTCAATTGGGAATCCGCTAAGCGGGAATGGATAGCCTCTTCCAACTCTGTCGAATGCCCCTGATCCACCAAAGATTCAACCTGGGCTTTCTTTCGTTCCTCGTCTAGCTTATTCTTGATTTTCCCCAGCATCTCTTCAATATCCGCTTTTGAAAAGGGCTTGAGGAGATAGTCATCTGCTCCGAGTCGAATGGCTTTCCGAGCAAACTCAAAATCATCATAGCCTGTTAGAAAGATGATATGGCAGGACGGAGCTTTCTCTCGGACCAGTTTGGCCAAATTTAAGCCATTCATTTGTGGCATGTTGATATCGGTTAGAAGGATATCGGCTGGTTGCTCTTGAAACTTCTCCCAAGCCTCACGCCCATTTTCTGCCTGGTTAATGACAGTCATTCCGAACTGTTCATAGTCGACTAAGGAAGTCAGACCCTGCCGAATCAACTCTTCATCTTCCACAATCATAATCGCGTACATGTCTTTCACCCACTTGTTTTTGCTATACTTATTATAGCAAATTATAGACTGAATTGTCTCAGACATAGTCCAACAAATAGCCGTAGCCCTTTTCTGCCATCTCTGCTTTAGGAATGAATTTGATTGACAAACTATTGATGCAGTAGCGAAGGCCACCTTTTTCCTTAGGTCCATCAGTAAAGACGTGGCCTAGATGGGAATTTCCTACTCGACTCCGAACCTCTGTCCGAGTCATATTGAAACTCTTATCTTCCTTGTAGGTTGCCACATCCGGACTGATCGGCCGGCTAAAGCTTGGCCAACCACAGCCAGAATCAAATTTATCTTTTGAGGAGAAGAGGGGCTCTCCTGTTACGACATCTACATAGATGCCCGCTTCAAACTTATCCCAATAGCGGTTAGAAAAAGCACGCTCTGTATCATTTTCTTGCGTCACTGCATATTCTTCGGGCGATAACTTCTTCTTAATCTCTTCATCGCTTGGTTTTGGATAGCGACTAGCGTCAATAACTGGATAAGAAGCTTGATTCACATCAATGTGACAATAGCCATTCGGATGTTTCTGTAGATAGTCCTGATGGTAGTCTTCTGCCTTGATATAATTAGCAAGTTCTTCTTTTTCTACAGCCAAAGGCTTATCATATTTCTTCGCCACTTCTTCAAATACTTGCTTTATGGTTGGCAAATCTGCTTGATTGGTGTAATAAACTCCTGTCCGATATTGACTGCCCTGATCATTTCCTTGACGGTTTTTTGATGTTGGATCAATAATCCGGAAATAATGTAGAAGCAGTTCTTTCAGAGAAACCTTCTTGACATTATAGGTGATGTGTACTGTTTCGGCATGCCCTGTTTGGTTGACCAGTTCATACTTGGTGGTATCCCCTTTTCCATTGGCATAACCTGATTCGGCATCAATGACGCCTGGAACACGGGAAAAATACTCTTCCACACCCCAAAAGCAACCACCAGCTAGATAGATTTCTCGTTGGTCTTCTGGATTGACTTTTTCTTCCTTCTTTTTGTTTGCTACTGGTGTCTGACTCATGGATGCTTTTTTGATTTGCTCCGTCGTCGCATCTGACGTATCCAAGGCCATGGATCCTTTGATAAGGAAAAAGAGTCCAAAACAAAGCAGGCCCACTAAAAGAACGGAAATGAGTTTCCATTTTGTTTCCATTTTATGTCCTCCTTACTTCATTTCTTTTAGAGTCTGGACGATGTCTTCCTTACTCATATAGCCGATATGGGTCTTGGCAAGTGTTCCATCGCTCGCAATAAAGAGAGCAGATGGATAAGAGCGAATCCCGTACTCTTTGAGCAAGTCGCCCTTACTGTCCATCAAGACTGGGAAGTCTTTGTAGTCCAAAGCCTGGTACCAATTTTTAAAGTCATCGGCTGATTTTTCTCCATTAAATGTAGGAGCGACAACAGTTAGAACTACATAATCTTTACCCTCCTCTGCCTTTGCTAAATCATTTGTGTCACCTAATGTTGAAAGACAGATTGAGCACCAGGAAGCCCAAAACTTGAGATAGACTTTCTTCCCTTTGTAATCTGATAAGCGGTAGGTCTTGCCGTCTACTCCTTGCGAGCTAAAATCCTGAACCTTCTTACCAGCTTGCTCTGAACCTCCCGTTTTGGCTGTCTGCTTCGTCTCGCTTTTATTGGATGACTCCATCCCCTGGCCGGAGCAAGCCCCTAACAATCCTACACAGAAAAGTCCTGTCGCTATTAAGGCCATTTTTTTCATATCTTCCTCCTCTTTAAATTGGGAGAAAGTCGCCCAAGCAGACGACCTCCTCTTCCTATTGTCCTTTATTGGTCTGATTTCATGTCAGATGAGTCACTCATGTCGTCCTTCATCTCTGAATCGCTCGATTTCATCTTATCTTCTTTCATGTCGTCTTTCATTTCAGAACTGCTATCAGACATCATAGATGAATCTTTCATATCGTCTTTTTTCATTTTATCATCGGACATGGACGAATCCTTCATATTGTCCTTCTTCATCATACTACTATCGTCCGTTTTTTTCATATCTGAATCAGATTTTTGTCCAGAACAAGCTGTTAAAGTGATGATGCTAAGTGTAGCAATGGTAAGTACAAGAATTTTTTTCATGATTTTTCTCCTTTAATCATTCAAGATTAGTGAAACAGGGATGCTAGGCTGTTGAGATTGCCCAGCATGAGCAAGATGCCCATCAAGACGATGAGAGCACCACCGATTTTTTTCAAGGTCCCCATATGAGGCTTGAGTTTGGCAAAGCGTTGCAAGACCCAGCCTGAAGCCAGGGCCAAGAGTAAGAAGGGAAGAGCTAAGCCCAAGGTGTAAACCAGCATGAAGAGCGCTCCTTGTAGAGCTCCATTTCCTCCAGAAGCCGCAATCGCTAAAACGGAGCTCAATACAGGTCCGACACAAGGAGTCCAGCCAAAACTAAAGGTCACTCCAATTAAAAAGACATTGAAGAATTCGTTGCGTTTTTCGTCCTTCTTCAGTTGGATACTCTTTTGTTTTTGGAGTTGCCGAAGATTGATGAGACCCATCTGATGGATTCCCAATAAGATGACAATCCCTCCTAGTAGGTAACGGAACCAGGGAGCATAAAGTACTTGACCCAGAGCACCCGCACCATAACCTAGGATGAGAAATACGGTTGATAGACCAGCAATAAAACAGAGGGTCTTGACCAAACCATACCAAGAAATATCTCTTCCAAAAATACGCACCGTTTTTTCATGCTCAGAATCCAATAAGATCCCTACATAGACGGGTATCAACGGTAAAATACACGGAGAGAAAAAAGATAGAATCCCCGCTAAGAACACTGAAATGGAAAATAAACTATTTTCAATCATTCCAACTACCTCCCTTACTTTCTGACACTAGTATAAAGAAAAAATCTCTAAAAATAGAGAGATTGATATGCAAAAACTTGAATTTGATTGGGAGATGGATATCCCTATCTACCAATATCGAGGCTGGGACAAAAATCCTAGCCTCGATATTGTCTTTGGATTGTCGAGTAAGCTACTTTAATTCTTTTTTAAATAATCAATAGCATCCTGCAGGGTTTTGACGGGCACAATTTTCATCTTCGAATGAATTTGTTTTGCTGCATCTTTAGCGGTTTCATAGTTCGATTTAGCCTTGGGATTGGCTTTTTTTTCTTCTTTGGAGACTGGGTTATTAGGGGCAAAGAAAATTTCTGCTCCTTCTTTATCTGCTGCGACGACTTTCTTGTCAATCCCACCGATATCACCAACCGTCCCATCTTGGTTAATGGTTCCTGTCCCTGCAATATGGCGTCCCTGACGAAGATCTGGATCAGCCACTTGGGTGTAGATGGCTAGGCTAAACATCATGCCGGCACTTGGTCCACCAATTCCTTGGGTCGCAAACTGGACAGGAACATCGCCTTTGGCTTCCGTCCGGTCGATCAGGCTAATCCCGATTCCGTTTTTCCCGTTGGTCAATTTGATAATCTTCCCATCTGCGGTCTTGGTTTGTCCATCCTCAATATAGGTCACCGAAACGGAATCGCCAATTTTTTGAGAACCAACATAGTCAATCAATTCTTTGGAGCTCTTAAAGGTCTTACCATTCACACCAGTTACAGTATCCGCAATGTTCAAGACTCCTTTAAAAGTCGAATCATCTGCCACCTGCATGACATAGACTCCTAGAAAGTCCATCTGGGTTTCTTTGCCAGCTGTCTTTAGCCCCTGGTAGATGGCCATATTTTGTGAGGTTTCCATATAGAATTGGTTGATCCGCGTAAATTCTTGGCTGGAGCTACCACCTGTCATATCCTTGGCAGAGTAGATATCTGTAAAAGGTGTCGCCCAAGCATAGATCAAATCAGCCGGAGTCGCTTCTTTCACTGCGACAGTTACAAAATCATAGGATCCCGACTTGGTATCCATTTTTCCATCGACTGTCATGACGGATCGAATATCTTCAGCCGTTCCCGGCATCTCAATATAATAGGGAAGGCGAATCACAAAAGCAGCTAGCAAGAGGAGCAAGAAAAGAACACCTGCAATTGGCCATCGGTATTCTCTCAACCGTCCTTTTTTCTTTTTAGGGGTCAAGCTTGGTTTATTTACTTGTGTCATCTTTAATTTCCTCCATTACACTCTCTGGTACATAAGGTGAGATATCCTGCTGAAAAGCCAGCAACTCTCGAATACGGGTGGAACTAATAGCCTGATAAGGAGGCTGGGCATAGAGATAAATGGTCTCCACTTCAGGCGCTAACTGGTGGTTAAAATAATCCATATTGGCTTCATAAACCAGATCCTGTGCATTACGTAAGCCCCGGATCAAGGTCACCACGCCAAGATTGCGCGCCACGGTCACAGCCAACTCTTGAGTCGACGTCACAATTTCAACATTACCCAAATGAGCCAAGGCCCCTTCTACCATACGCACGCGCTGCTCAATGGAAAAGAGTCCAACTTTTTCCGCATTATAAAAAATTCCGACATAGACACGGTCAAACAAGCGACTCGCCCGCTCGATCAATTGCACATGCCCAATGGTAATCGGATCAAACGATCCGGTAAACAATCCAGTTCTATCTGACATATACTGTTACCTTACTAATTCCATAGATTTTTTCTTTCCAGATCCCCACTTGTCCGATTTCCTCAGGGAGTTCCACATGTTTATCGGTTTCGCACACAATTAGGATATCCTCTGACAAGAGTTGACGCTCGCACAAGGTTTCGATATCGCGGACAATCTCTTCCTTGGCATAAGGCGGGTCTAAGAAAACCAGATCAAAGGTGCCCGTTAGAAGCCCCAAGGCTTGCTTGGCCTCCATTTTTAACAGTTGAAACCGTTCCTTTTCCTTGGTCATGGCAACATTGGCTGCCACGATTTCCTGCGCTCTACGATCTCTTTCCACTAGAACCGCCTCTGACATACCTCGAGAGACTGCCTCAATAGAGAGGCCACCGCTTCCTGCATAGAGATCCAGCACTCTTCCACCGTCAAAGTAAGGACCGATCATATTAAACATGGCCCCTCTGACCTTATCAGAAGTCGGTCTGGTTGTTTTTCCTTCAAGTGTTTTGAGGGGACGTCCCCCATAGGTTCCGGATACTATTTTCATAGGGACCATTATACCAAAAAAAATCAGAAATTTGCGATTTGATATGGTCAAACGACGTTTAAAAGAGAGTGGGACAGAAATCGGTCATTCGTTAGAATTCGATTTCGTCGTCCC
>CAUTRO010000089.1:0-5748 GCA_963540685.1 uncultured Streptococcus sp. | reverse complement strand
ACGCATTTCCTCAGACATAGCAAGGATAATGGTATCGCGGAAAGACATTAATTTTGTTTCCATAATTCTCTACTCCCCCTTAGTCTGCGTAAATATCTTCGAAAGCTGATTCGAGTGGAGGGAATGGGCTTTCTTCCGCAAATTTCACTGAAGCTTCAACTGCTTCTTTCACTTCTTCTTGGATCTGATCCAATTCTTCTGCACTTGCAATTTCATTTTCAAGGAGATACTTGCGAAGGTTTTCAATTGGATCTTTCTTTTTCCACTCTTCAACTTCTTCACGCGTCCGGTATTTACCAGGGTCAGATGAAGAGTGTCCAAGCCATCGATAGGTGACACTTTCTATCAAGACAGGACCTTTACCAGAGCGAACATGCTCTACTGCCTTTTTAAATCCTTCATAGACATCGATAACGTTATTTCCATCAGGGATAAACATTCCAGGAATGCCGTAAGCAGCACTACGCTCATGGATATGCTCCACATTGGTCATTTTCTTGATGTCAGCAGAGATTCCATAACCGTTATTGATACAGTAGAAAATAACTGGAAGTTTCCAAATGGAAGCCATATTGACCGCTTCGTGGAAGACACCTTCGTTGGTTGCGCCATCCCCAAAGAAGCAGACAACAATTTTACCTGTCTTTTTCATTTGTTGAGTAAGGGCAGCCCCTACAGCGATTCCCATACCACCACCGACGATACCGTTGGCACCGAGGTTCCCGGCATCAAGATCAGCGATATGCATAGATCCACCCTTCCCTTTACAAGTACCAGTATACTTTCCAAGGATTTCAGCCATCATGCCATTCAGGTCGATCCCTTTAGCGATGGCTTGTCCGTGACCACGGTGATTTGAGGTGATGAGGTCATCTTCGTTAAGAGCTAATATAGCCCCAACGTTTGCCGCTTCTTCCCCAACAGAAAAGTGCGTCATTCCTGGCACTTTTCCTTTTTTTACTAACTGTGCAATTTTTAAGTCCATGCGACGGATTTCTTCCATTTTACGGAACATTTCCAATAAGAGACTTTTATCTAATGTTGCCATTATTTCGCCTTTCTTAGCATTTATTCATTCTCTTTCATTCTATCCAAAATTGAAAGCACTGTCAAAACAAATGCTCATTTCGCTTCACAAACTAAACCGCCTAACATATTGATAGAAAAGGTTTTATAAACTGTTATATAAAAGATTCACAAACTTAAATACTGAACTTCCCTTCATGAATTAGGAATAAAAAAAACGATAGGAAATCCCCTATCGGTAAAAGTTTATTCAGCGCGTTGACCAAAGTCATGAATCATTTGTTCGAGTTCCTCACGACTTGGGGTTGTTAACATGTAAAGGTAGTCCCCTTGGAGCTCCGCAAAGGCCACAGGCATGTCTTTCTTCACTCGGAATTGATGCTGGTATTTGGCCAAGACTTCTTCCTCAGAAAGGACATAGGCCGCATTGGCACGACGAGAAGTTGCCAAGCAATAAAGAGGCTCAAATTCAGAAGCTGGGAAAGGCTCTCCGGCTACAATAGCCGCATAGCCACGGTACAAGTCGATGGAATGGGCATAATTGTAGACATCGATGGTAAAGCCACCTGCTGGACGATTATTGTACTCGATTGCAATATAGTCATCCCCATCGCGGAAAAACTCAATGTGGAAGAAACGTTCTTTCATTCCAAAGGCTTTGACAATCGCTTCCCCGTATTGACGCAATTTTGGATCCATCTCTTTGAGGACATAATAAGAGTTATCCATCTTGTAGAGCATCAAATCTAGTGGCGTATGTGCATAGTCAAAAGTAGTTGAAAAAACAATATTGCCATCGCGATCAACCAAACCATCAAAGGTACAAATCTCGCTAGAAGTGACGAATTTCTCAAAGAAGTACTCAGTATGTCCATCCCATTCTGCCTTGAAATGATCTACCTCTTCAGGTTTTTCGATCTTGAAGGTCGCTGCTGCTCCTACTCCATTGTCAGGCTTAGCAATCAATGGCAACCCAATCTTTTTCACGGCCTTATCGATGTCTTTTTCTGTTTTAACCACAGCACCCGGAACGACTGGGACCCCAGCCTTCTTGAAGAGTTTCTTCATTTCGGATTTGAACTTAGTTTTCTTCAGATCTTTTGGTTTAGCTCCGAAGACATTGAATTGCTCCCGAAGCGCCGCATCCAACTCCAACCAGTATTCATTGTGAGATTCGATGCGATCGATTGGGCCATGCTTATAGAAAAGAAAGGCTACTTCGTCCAAATTTTCCATGTTATCGACACGGAAATACTCTGTCAAACTGTTGCGCAAAGGCTCGTCTAACTGCTCATAAGGCTCTTGGCCAATCCCTAAAACAGTGATTCCTTTGTTTGCCAACTCAATAGTGAATTGTTGGAAGTTTTGCGGATAATAAGGTGAAATAACAAGATAATTCATAGAGGTCTCCTCCCTTTTAACTTATAAATACATCTGACCTAAGAAATAGGGCATTTGTTTCCGCCACCAGTCCCAATCATGGGCTACATCGTGGCCCCACTCAGCAAACCAAGCAGGGATATTTTTATGATCAAAGGCTTCCTTCAATTTGTAGAAAGATGGAAGTCCATCCTGTTCCCAAGCCCCAAGACCTGTACAGATGACAATTTCTGCCTGACGGTAACGGTCGATAAACCAACCGTCATTTTGGTGCCAAATGTAATCAGACGGAGAATTTTGGTAAATCGCTTCATCTCCTCCAAATTCACCAACAAAGAAACGAGCATCATAGACACCGCTCAAGGCAATCACTTTGTTAAAAACATCTGGATGCTGTAAGAAAAAATTAAGCGCGTGGTAAGCCCCCATAGAGCATCCAGTTGTCATCATTGGGTCGAACCAGCCTGTTTTGTGTTTGATAAAAGGAATAGCTTCTTCAATCACATAGCGCTCGTAAGCACGGTGCATCTCTGCCCGATCGTGAGGGTTTTTCCAATCACAAAGCCAGCTTTCACTATCGACACTTGAAAGGGTGAAAAATTGAACCCGTCCTTCTTCGATAAACTGAGCACAAGCATCAATCATCCCAAAGTCATAGTACTCATTATGGCTTCCACCTGATGAAGCAAAGACTACAACAGGAATCCCTGCATGTCCATAACGATTCAGATACATTTCGCGGTTAAGTTGGCCACTCCAGTGGCTTAGATGTTCAATATTCATAGGTTCCCTCTTTCTCTTTATTTGCTAATTTTAAGTCTATGAATCCCATTTTTCCGCCAAAAAGCGAAGGCATTCAGGTAGATGTTCAGCCCAGGCTTCTTCATGGTGGATAGCTCCGGATTGAATCCGAATGGCGATGTTTTCTAAAGCAACTCCTTGTTGAATGACATCATGATAGTAACGAAGAGATGAGTCAATATAGGCTTGCTTGATATTCCCTGCCATCAACGTTTTATCCGTATCATCAGCCTCTTCAGTTCCTACATAGATGTAAATCCGTTGGTCAGAATACAATTTCTTTCGCTCAATATAGCGATCAAAGGCCTCTTGGTGCAACCAATTAGCAGAAGAGAAGACTCCCAGACAGCCGATTTGATCCTGGTATTCTAAGCCCAAAAATTGTGTGATGTTACCGCCTAACGAAGATCCAATCATGGCTGTATGTTCTCGATCAGCAAGAGTGCGATATTCTTGATCGATAAAAGGTTTGACCACATCCATGACAAACTCCCCATACTCGACGCCCTTGCCACCAAATTGCATACCAGGAATATTGGATTCAATGTACTTCCAGGCAGAGTATTCGTTCATCCGTTGTAAGCCATCATTATCAATGGCCACAACAATCATGCGACTAATGTCTGGATTCCGCTTGATGGCTGGAATGACCTTCCAAGAGTGACCTACATAGGCTTCCTTACTATAGAAGACATTTTGTCCATCATGGAAATAAACGACAGGGTAGCGTCGATCAGTATCTGTTTCATAATTTTTAGGTAATAAGACTCGCACACGACGGAGTTTTCCGGTATAAGGCACTTTCAACTCGTGTGTCTTCATCTCTAAATAAAAATAGGATTTATTCATTGTCAGAAAACTCTCTATATTCTAAACTTTTATTTATTATACCATTTTTATAAGAAAAAGTCTGGATTTTCTCCAAACTTTTTCATTTCTTACACTACTTTTCCATAAACTGAGCCAAATCTTCTAAAGAACGTTCGGCAATTTTCTCATAACGTTCCTTTTTATCTCGAATACGTGGCCCCTCCAGCTCCTTGATAATCCCAAAGTTGACATTCATGGGTTGGAAATGCTTGCTATCAGCATGGGTAATATAGTGAGCCAGACTTCCGATAGCTGTTGTTTCTGGAAATATTGCTGCTTCCTCTCCTTTGAAGAGACGAGCAGCATTGATCCCGGCAACCAAGCCTGAAGCTGCAGATTCAACATAGCCCTCTACTCCTGTCATTTGACCCGCAAAGAAGAGGTTTGGTTGTTTCTTAGAACGGTAGGTCTGTTCAAGGAGATTTGGAGAATCCATGTAAGAATTGCGATGCATGACTCCATATCTCACAAACTCCGCATTTTCCAAACCTGGAATCATTTGGAAGACTCGTTTTTGCTCGCCCCACTTTAGATGCGTTTGGAAACCGACGATATTGTAGAGACTTCCTGCCGCATTGTCTTGGCGAAGCTGAACGACTGCGTAAGGTGTCTTGAACTCCCCATCACGAGGCCCTTTGTAATCATCTGGATACTCAAGCCCAACTGGCTTCATAGGACCATAGAGCATGGTTTTGATACCCCGCTTAGCCATGACCTCGATTGGCATACAACCTTCAAAATATTTTTCTTTTTCAAAAGAGTTGAGCGGGGCTTCTTCCGCATTGACCAAGGCCTCATGGAAATCCATAAACTCCTGTTTGGTCATCGGGCAATTGAGGTAAGCTGCTTCGCCTTTGTCATAACGAGACTTGAGATAGACCTTGTTCATATCGACAGTATTGACATCGATGATAGGAGCTGCTGCATCGTAGAAGTAGAAACCATCCCCACCATTTAGCGCATGAATCATTTCCGCCAAGGCATCGCTGGTTAGGGGACCTGTTGCGACCACTGTGATAGCGTCTGCCGGCAATTCCGTGATTTCATCACGAATTACTTCAACCAGAGGGTGTTGGGACACCTTCTCAGTTACCCGACTGGCAAAGCCTTCGCGATCCACAGCGAGCGCTCCACCAGCAGGCACGCGAGTCGCTTCTGCTGCTTCAAGGATGACAGAACCCAGACGACGCATTTCTTCCTTGAGGAGGCCGACTGCGTTGGTTAACGAATCCCCTCGAAGAGAGTTGGAACAGACTAACTCGGCAAAATTGTCTGTTTTGTGTTGCGGAGTGGATTTGACCCCACGCATTTCATATAGTTTAACGGGAATACCACGTTCTGCGATTTGGTAGGCCGCTTCCGAACCTGCCAAACCAGCACCGATAACATTGATATAAGATTGAGACATGACACTAATACCTCTTTAGGTGAAACTTAAGTCCAAATTAAAACAAGTCACTAGACTTTTTGACACCCACAAATCTTTCTAAATTAATACTTGGTCCATTATACCAAAAAGGGCATAAAAAAGACAGGGAGGCTAATCCTTCCTGTCTAGACTTTCGTCTGTTATTTATTTTCTTATAGACACAACCAGGCAGCAAAGAGGGCAGATAGAATACTGACTAAGGAGCCAATCAAATAATACTCCGCAAAGGCTGGATCTTCCGA
>CAUTRO010000088.1:0-5787 GCA_963540685.1 uncultured Streptococcus sp. | reverse complement strand
CCGAATTTAGAGATATTGATGCAGTTTGAGCGAAGCGAAAACTACGATCCTTATTCTCTTTACGAACGTTAAGTGAGCTTAGGTACATTGATGCAGTTCGAACGACAGTGAGAACTACGGTCCTTTACCGAAACTATTTTTCATCATGACTTGAAAAGAGCCTCTACAAAAACCTGGATCATCGATCAGGATTTCTGTAGGGGCTCTTCATCTTTTATCTTTTTGACATTACATATCTTTGTGGATGCGACAGGTATTGTAAGCAGTGACTACATTAGCAACGGCGCTGACCCTTGAGCTACGTGCGATATCGGCTTGTAGAGCATTGGCTTCTTCTTGCAGATTGACTTGCGTTTCATGGAATTGTTGCATTTCAAGCAGATTGTAGGCTTCTGGCAAGGTAGAGGCGCGTCCTTCTGCGATTAGATTGTACAAGCGAAAAAGGTCGTGGTAGTTATAAAATTTTTGCGGAAAACCTTGCAGTCCTTGTTGGTAAGCTGGTTGGCTGATCTCCTGGTTGTAAAGGGCCTGTGCATTGGCAAGAGCCTGCTTGGCTGGGGCTACAAATACAAAGTATTTGAAAGCAATCAGCCCACCCATCAACCCGAGCATCAATAGAAAACCGTGCATGAGGTGACTTTGTTCTAAGAGAAAAATCGTAAAGGCAAAAAGAAGATTGAGGGCCAGTGTGACCGTGATTGGCCCATTGAGTCTCTTCGCTGCTTTATTTAAACGATTTTGTTGCCGCTGAACTTCATCCCAAGCAACTGCTGCAGGGGCTGTTAGCACGCGCTTTTCATCTAATAGCTGTAAAATTTCTTGTGTCGTCATTGTAAATCTCCTTTTGTTATAAGCGTATCTTCTAGAATTGACCTTATTTTATCAAAAATCCCTCCCTAAAAAAGGGCCATGTAAACTATAGTTTCATTTTTCTTAAAAATCGAAGAATTTCTAGTTTTTTTGTCAAAAATTAAACTCTGAGTTTAATTCCAGCCTTTTTTGAGGTATACTAATGGTATGATAATTGAAAGGAAGTCCCCCTATGTCCTCATCTTCGCCATTTGGTCCAACATTTCGTAAAATTCGTGAAGCACGCGGTCTTTCTCTAAAAGAAGTCGCTGCAGATATTGTCTCTCCTCAGTTCCTCAGCCAATTTGAGCGTTCTCAAAAAGGAGTAACCATCGAAACCTTCTCTCGCCTCTTGCTGTCTATGGGGGTGGATTGGGATACCTTTTTGTCTCATTATCCTGGCTTAACCATTCAAAATTTCAGCCCCATTTTGATGAAACACATCAATCAAGAAAACATGGATTTTCTGGCCATTATCGAGCGCTTAAAGCACGAAAAATCACCTGTCGCAGAGGAGAACAAGGAGCTCTGGCAACTCTATTTGCGCTCCCTTGAAATCAATGTCAATAACGCGATGGGAAAAGAAATCCATTTAGAGGACGCACCTGTCTCGATTAAACGCATCGTCCAAGAAGTGCCTTTTGCCTATCAAAATGAAATTGAACAAGACTTCACCATTGCCCTTTTATCCGTCTTGCCTTATGAAGTGGTTAGCAAGATTCGAAAGGAGTCACTCGAACTGTTTGAAAGTAGTTATTCTGCCTACTCTGCCAATGCACTGGCCTCTTTGCTGTTAAATCTGGCCAACTACCTGATAAAAAAAGAACTCTACTTAGAAGCTCTGAATTTTCTTCAATCGATTAACCAGCTTCGTAAGCGCAAACCGATTTTAAACACCAGCATTTCCATGCAGTTAGAATTTATGCAAGTCTATGCTCTCCTTGGCTTAAATGACAAGGAAGGGATATACCGTGCCAAACAGGTCATGAAAGCACTTGAAGGCTTGATTGCACTTGAAAATTTCGGAACTCTGCTCGTTCAAATCAAGACGAAATTCATGTTGCGGGTCAATGAACTCAACAAAACTGGCATTGATTTCTTCAGCGAATAAATCCTTCTCAGTCCTAAGACCTATTTTTAAAAAGAAAATCCTTCCTTAAGTTTTCTTTAAGCAAGTCGCCCTATAATAAAACCATCAAATGAAGACCTCCTAACTTTGTTTGATAGAAAATCCTAAACTTTTTCATAATAATCTCCCTATAAGAGCCACCAAAACCGGTGGCTTTTTTCTACGTACCTTTACGAGCATCCGCGAGTTTAGGTACGTTGACGCAGTTCGAACGCCAGTGAGAACTACGTTCCTTAGAAAATTGAATGAGGTGAACTCAGAGAGTTCAACCGAATTTAGAGATATTGATGCAGTTTGAGCGAAGCGAAAACTACGATCCTTATTTCTTTACGAGTATCAGCGAATTTAGTCACATGGATGCAATTTTGACTGAAGACGGACCAGTCCTTCTTATTCATTTGTATAAATACTCCAATTTATGTTCAATCTATGTTATAATGAAGAGAATTTTTTGCTGAGGAGGATTTATGAAAAAAACACACTCTCGTTTATTGATCCCAGGCATCATTATGCTTGGGATTGTTTTACGAACACCATTTACGACGCTACCGACAGTCTTGTCTGATATCGCTACTGGTTTAGGAGTGGACGTCAGCTCTTTGGGACTTTTGACTAGTCTGCCTCTTCTGACTTTTGCGATTTTCTCTCCTTTTGCGATTCAATTTGCAAAAAGGCTGGGAATCGAGCGTCTTTTCTTTCTCGTTTTGATCGTCCTTACTGTTGGATCTGCCATTCGCACGATCAATCTTCCTTTTCTCTATTTAGGAACGATCTTGATTGGGGCTGGCATCGCCTTTGTCAATGTCCTGCTTCCAAGCTTGATCCAAGCAAATAAACCCAAGCAACTTGGCTTTTTGACCACTCTCTACATCACATCCATGGGGATGTCGACCGCTGTGGCTGCTTCTGTCGCTGTTCCCATCACCAAAGCCACTTCTTGGCAAGGCTTGGTAAATGTTTTGACTGTCTTGTGTGCGATCGCCTTGGTCGTTTGGATTCCAAATCTCCGTTACAACCACCATTTAGAAAGAAATCAAACTGCAAAGTCTGAAAGCAAGTGGTATACCAATAAATACGTCTGGGCCATCATGATTTATGGAGGTCTTCAATCGCTCTTATTTTACACCAGCATGACTTGGCTGCCAACCATGGCTGTTCAAGCTGGGCTTTCTAAAATAGAATCTGGCCTCCTTGCTTCTGTATTTACGCTAATTAGCTTACCTTATTCTCTCACGGTGCCAAGCTTAACCACACGCCTTTCAGATCAAAAACGCCATCTGATGCTCGTGATCTTGGTTGGAGCAGGTATTTTGGGAGTCGCTATGCTCTTAGTTCCGACCAGTAACTTCTTCTATTGGCTGGTAATCAATGCCCTGATCGGAAGTTCGGTTAGTGCCCTCTTCCCTTACCTCATGGTTGCTTTCTCCATGAAATCGACTACACCGGAAAAAACGGCCCAACTGTCTGGTCTGTCTCAGACCGGCGGCTACATCTTTGCCGCCTTGGGTCCCATCCTCTTTGGGTATAGTAAATCGATCTTCCACTCATGGACACCGGCGGTCCTTATGTTGCTGATCTTAACCCTCATCATGGCATTCGCCCTCTATCAAGTTGAAAAAGTCGATAAAATCTTATAATTATGCTCTGGCTGGAAGTTTGTCTTCCAGCCTTTTTTGTGCCACAAAAAAGAACTAGGAGCTAGTCCTAGTTCAACGTTTCTGGATTGAATGATGATTATCCGTTAAATGAGATATGCACGTGGTCATAGTGGTTTGCTGTATCTCCACCACGGTCAGGCATTTGGTTCCAAGTGTTAGCTGGTCCATAAATGTTGTCTACTGGCATGTAGAATTGTTGTTTCCAGATGATGTATGAAATACCTGCACGGTCCATGTTATCAATCGCATATTGTGCTACTTGATCTCCAAGCTCTGAATTTGTTGGAACCATGACATCTACTGCAAGTCCTTTACCATGATCGTCTGGATCTCCTTCACGGTAACCACCGATATTTGTGATACCGAATTTCGCAGCGATTTCTTGACGGAAAGCTTCTGCTTGTGGTTGAAGATTTGGATCAGTTGGAATAGTAGTTCCACTTGCTGGAGTTGATGCTACTGGTTGCACCTCAGGTGTGGCAGGAGTTTCTACTGCTGCTGGTTGTGCTACAGGAGCTTCTTCTGCGGCTGGAGCTGGTGTTTCTGCAGGAGCCTCTGGTTGAGTTGCTGGAGCTTCAGGGGCAGCAGCTGTTTCTGGGTTTTGAAGTGCAACATTGGTAGCTGGAGCACCGTAGCTTGGTGTTTCTGGAACAGCTGGTTGTGCTGGTGTTTCTGTTGCTGGAACTTCAACAACTGGAGCTTCTGCTGGTGCTTCTTGAGTTTCCGCTGCTGGAGCAACTGGAACAGCTTTGTTATCTTCATTGACTGGTTTTGACAGATCGTTGACAGCGACTGTTTGGTCATCAACTGTCACTTGGTTTGTTGTCAAGTCAGCACTTGCAACTGTTGCGTCTGTCGAACCTGTTTGAGGAGTTTGGATTTCAACTGAAGTTACTTCTTTTTGATCGTTTACTGTTGTTTTCAAAACAGTACCTGGGTAGATCAAATCCATGTTACTAATGTTGTTTAAGTTTGCCAACACATGAACATCGATTCCAAGCGCTTCTGCGATCGAACTCAATGTATCACCATATTTGATGGTATACGTTTGTTGGTTCTCACCGCTTTGTTGGATATCATGTTTGATTTCATCTACTGAGCGAGCTACCCAATCTTCAAGTGTTTCTGCAGTGGCTTTTGTAAATGGAATCACCGCAAGAGCCACTGTTGAAGCGATCAAGGCTTTCGTATTAACTTTTAATTTCATCTTTTATCCTCTTTTTTCTTTGTTTTTTTGCTCAAGATTTTCTTGGGCAAATTGATTACTATTCTATCTTATCACAATTTAAAAATAATAAAAGGCCTTTTTGGCTATTTAACAAAACTGTATTTTTCTTGTAACATTTCGTCTTTCTTGTTACATTGTTACAAACTAGTAACATAATAATAGAGTACTGGAAGAAGAGTGCGAGGGGGCAAAAAAGCCTCATCCAGGAGCGATTCCTTGATGAGGTTCTTGTATTTTTAAAGCAACTGAACACGCCTACAACTCTTTGGAAAAAGATAAATCCAACTAGAAGCTGGCACTTCGTCCTTGGATTTCCTATTTTCCTTTGAGTTGCTTAACGGCTTTGTATCTTGATGTATCTTATTTTACCTTCATGATTCTGACGAGGTTGGCGCGTTCGGCTTCTTCGAGTTTCATTTCAATATAGTAGATGGTCTCTTTGAGGTCTGGGATGGTCGCATACTCCAGTCCGTTCACTCGACGGCGGGTTTTCTCGATTTCATCTGCCATGAGTTGGCAGCTTTTTTCAATTTCCGCTAATTTGAGCAAATCTGGGAGGAGATCTCCCATTTCTTGTATGGTGCTGTCCATTTGACTGTTAGAGGCGAGATAGCTATAAACCACGTCCCCTTCATCCTCTCCGTACGGATTATCGATACGAGCATGGAGCTTGGGCACGCGCACACTCATGACATTTTCTTCCTCAATATGAAGCATCACTTCTCGCGTAGGAACGGCAAAGATTTCTTCCACCATGAGGTCGCTTTCCAAGGACTTGGCCATCACAAAATCTTGCATGTTGCCCACAAGTGTCGCCTCCACCTTTTGCCGCAGGCGATTATTCTCACGCACAGCTTCAATAAAGCGACGCATGAGTTCATCTCGCTTGTCCTTGAGCAACTTATGGCCTCGGGTTGCTGTCT
>CAUTRO010000087.1:0-5812 GCA_963540685.1 uncultured Streptococcus sp. | reverse complement strand
GGTTTTTCCATCACTAGCCAGGTATTTTTCTGGCTTTTTCCGTTTCTGAATTTTTTCACGATTGCGTCGTTTGATAAAGCCAGTTTGGATTAATTCTTCGCGAATCTCTGCTACTTCAGATAAGCTCGCTTGGGCCAGGGCTGTTTCAACAGTTTCTAGATAGGAAATCGTCTCCTTGGTTTCTTGAATCAGGAAGGTTAAATGTTTAACGGCTTCTTTTAATTTCTGGTAACGCTTGAAGTAGCGTTGGGCATTTTGGTTGGGCGTTAGGGCCTTGTTGAGTTGGATGGTGATCGGTTCGTTGGTATAGTAATTATCTAGGACAACCTGATCTTGGTCGTTTGGTACCTGATGGAGGAAGGTTGTCAGTAGTTCACCCTTTTGGCGAAATTCTTCCGCATTGTCAGTTGCTGCCAACTCAGCTTCTTGTTTGGCTAATTTTTTCCGGTTCTTTTCAAGATCGTTTTCGACCTTCCGGATCAATTCACTGGCCTGTTGTTGCACCCGATCGCGCTCAGCCTTGTCTCGGTAAAAGTCATCTAATAGGTCTGAAAGGGTCTCAAACGTTTGACTGGTCGCATCTGCAAAGGGGATAGCAGAGAAGGATTTGGTGGTCAGGTGAGGCTCAGTAGGAGCCTCGAAAAAGGTACGGAAGGTCTTTAATTTTTCATCTGTCTCCAGTCTCTTGGCCAATTCTTGGGCAGTATCTCGACCGAGTCCTTGAAAGCATTTTTGAAGGTTCTTCGGGCTTAATTCTTCCTTGTGAAGGAGG
This sequence comes from uncultured Streptococcus sp., assembly GCA_963540685.1. Classification (GTDB taxonomy): domain Bacteria; phylum Bacillota; class Bacilli; order Lactobacillales; family Streptococcaceae; genus Streptococcus. The sequence goes on along the minus strand of CAUTRO010000087.1, from coordinate 5,040 downwards.
GCAAAGAGGGCTTCATCTCCAATCGTAAAAGGATTGACCCCATCTGTTTTTGGAGGTGCAATATAGGTAGAGCCAGGGAGAATGGTCCGGTAACTATTTTGAGAGAAGCCGACGTGTTTGATCGCTTCGATGATTTTATTGCTAGTGCGATCCAGAAGGATAATATTGCTGTGCTTGCCCATAATTTCGATCATGAGGCTGACAGAAATAGCATCACCAATTTCGTTCTTATTAGAAACACGGATTTCTAGGACCCGGTCGTTCTCCATTTGCTCAATGCCCTCAATGATAGCGCCTTGGAGATATTTGCGCATGACCATAATAAAGGTATTGGGAAAGGCAGGATTTTCAAAGTTGGTCTGGGTCAGTTGGATTCGCCCGAAGACAGAATGGGCAGAGAGCAAGAGTTTTTGGTTTTTCCGATTGCCTCGGATTTGGAGTACCAATTCTTGCTCGAAGGGCTGGTTAATTTTTTGAATGCGACCACTCAAGAGCTCGGCCTTCAATTCTTGCACCATATGGTGTAAAAAAAATCCATCAAAAGACATGGGATTCCTCATCATTCTAGCTGTTATTCTAGTAAATTATATCAAAAATAGACCGGAAATCCCAGAAAGAAGCAAGCCCATGTAAAATAGAAAATGCGAACGTTTCCAAAAAAATGCTGAAAAAGTATTGACATTTTTGAAAGAAAACTTTAAAATGTAAGAAATTAGAAAAGTAATAAATGAAAGTTTCAAGAGAGCCCACGGTTGCTGAGAGTGGGTAGCGGCAGTTTATGAAATTGGACTAATGATGAGATGAATTTGAAACAATAAAAATTCGGTTGGCACACCTTATCGTGCAACTTGTTGCTAGACAAGACAGAGATGTGGGAGGAGACTATCCTTTTCCCATAAGTGAGGTGGCACCGCGATGACACGTCCTCACATAGCTTTAGCTATGTGTGGGCGTGTTTTTTGTTTTAGATGAGAAGGGAGAAAAGATATGAAGAAACGATGGCGTCGCAGTCTTTAGGTTGATCGAAAGAAAAAAAGAGTATAAAAAAATAGAAGAGGTAATAAAATGAAAAATAAACGGTTAATGGGAATTATTGGTTTGATTGCAGCAGCAGTCATTGGGACAGCGATCTATTCAGCTACAGCAGGCAAAGACAACAAGGCAGCAACTAGCAATGAAAAAGCTAAAGTTGGGGTCTTGCAGTTGGTCAGCCACCCTTCGCTTGACTTGATCTACAAGGGGATTCAAGATGGCTTAGCTGAAGAAGGCTATGACAAAGATCAAGTTGAAATCGACTTCCTCAATGCGGAAGGGGACCAAAACAAGGTTGCAACCATGAGTAAGCAATTGGTTCAAAACAACAATGATGTCTTGATCGGAATCGCAACTCCATCTGCTCAAGGTTTGGCCAGTGCAACTAAAGACAAACCAATCGTCATGGGAGCTGTAACGGACCCAGTTGGTGCGAACTTGGTCAAAGATTTGAAGAAACCAGGTGGCAATATTACTGGGGTATCTGACCACAATCCAACGGAGCAACAATTGAAATTGATCAAAGAGTTGACTCCAAACGTAAAAACAATCGGGATTCTTTACTCAACCAGCGAAGACAATTCAAAATCTCAAGTAGAAGAATTTACAAAATTGGCTGAAAAAGCAGGCTACAAGGTGGTTCCATATTCAGTTCCTTCTACAAATGAAATTGCTTCAACGGTTTCTGTCATGACTGGTAAAGTGGATGCCATCTGGGTTCCAATCGACAATACCATCGCATCAGCCTTCTCAACTGTTGTTGAAGCCAACAAAACAGCTAAAAAACCAATCTTCCCAAGTGCGACGGCTATGGTCGAAGCAGGTGGTTTAGGATCTGTGGTTGTAGACCAGCATGATCTTGGAGTGGCAACTGGTAAAATGACTGCCAAGATCTTGAAAGGTCAAAAACCTGCAGACACACCTGTTGAAATCTTCACAGATGGTAAGTCTGTCATCAACAAAAAAGTGGCAGAAGAATTAGGTATTACTATTCCAGAATCTGTCTTGAAAGAAGCGGGACAAGTCATCGAATAAAAACCAATTCCTTTGAGGAGAAAGAAATGAACGTCAAGATAGCAGATCTTCATCCGACCCAACTATACTTATCAGAAAAGAAGTTACAAAAGATCCAGTTGCTTTATCGGTCGGCAGAAAACATCAATCTTTATCCAATTAGTATTCTGGCATTTGGCAATCGCTTACTAATTACCGACGGGCATCACAGGGCTTATCAGGCTTTATTAGCAGGTCAAGCTACGATTTCTGCTGAGTTTGATAGAGATGGTGGCGATGACTTGTATGATCTCTATGCGCAAGCTTGCGAGGAAAGAAAGATTTGCTCTGTTTTGGATTTTAAAAATCATATCTTACCTCAAGATGAGTATGAAGCAAAATGGTATAACTGGTGTGATGGTTTTAACCAAGCCGCAACTCTTCTATTGAAAAGAAAAGCAGATGAAACAGACAAGGCCAATAGATAATGCACTGCGTTTGGTTCCCTTCTATAATGAAATTAGTCTCGTCTAACTTGTTTTTTAGCTAAAATTCTGATAAACTAGAATGTAACTGAATAGAAATCTGCAAGACTAGTACCTCAAGGGAAGTGCCACAGGGAGAAGAGCCGTGACTGAAAGCTCTTTGCATGAAAGCTGAGTGAATTCACTTGCGCAAAGATTTAGAAATTAAGGTCTGAGTTTCAGATAAAAAACGGATGGTACCGCGTGTCAACGCTCCGAATATGGGTGTGGCACGTGGTTTTTTCTATATCTGAGTGAAGACCATGATGGAGGAAATATGTCAACGATTGAAGAACAACTAAAAGCGCTTCGGGAAGAAACGCTAGTAGCCTTGAAGCAGATCTCTGCTGAAAATGAAAAAGAGATGCAAGAGCTCCGCGTCTCTGTCCTTGGGAAGAAAGGCTCTCTGACCGAGATCCTCAAAGGGATGAAAGATGTCTCTGCTGAGATGCGTCCAGTTATCGGAAAACACGTCAATGAAGCGCGTGATATCTTGACGGCTGCCTTTGAAGAAACAGCCAAGCTCTTGGAAGAAAAGAAAGTCCAAGCTAAATTGGCTAGTGAAAGTATCGATGTGACCCTTCCTGGACGTCCAGTTGCGACTGGTCACCGTCACGTCCTCACAAAAATCAGTGAAGAAATCGAAGATATCTTTATCGGGGTAGGCTACCAAGTGGTAGATGGCTTTGAAGTCGAAAAAGACTACTACAACTTTGAACGCATGAACTTGCCAAAGTATCACCCTGCACGGGATATGCAGGACACCTTCTACATTACAGAAGAAATCTTGCTTCGGACCCATACCTCTCCAGTTCAAGCGCGTGCCATGGATGCTCATGATTTTTCAAAAGGTCCTTTGAAGATGATCTCACCAGGACGTGTATTCCGTCGGGATACAGATGATGCGACTCACAGCCACCAATTCCATCAGATCGAAGGCTTGGTTGTTGGGAAGAATATTTCTATGGCCGACCTTAAAGGAACGCTTGAGTTGATCGTGCAAAAGATGTTTGGTGCAGAACGCCAAATCCGTCTGCGTCCTTCTTACTTCCCATTTACAGAGCCATCCGTTGAGGTCGATGTGTCTTGCTTCAAATGTGGTGGAGCGGGATGTAATATATGTAAGAAGACAGGTTGGATCGAAATCATGGGGGCTGGTATGGTTCATCCACGCGTGCTTGAGATGAGTGGCCTTGATTCAACAGTCTATTCAGGATTCGCCTTTGGACTTGGTCAGGAGCGTGTTGCCATGCTTCGTTATGGAATCAATGATATCCGTGGCTTCTATCAAGGAGATGTTCGCTTCTCAGAACAGTTTAAATAATCATGTTAGTTAGAGTAAAAATCGATCAATTACAGACCTTACGTGACCTAGAGGTGGAAACCTATCGGGATACATTTGGTCCCTATATTGTTGAGGAAGACTTGGAAGAGTACTTCTCTACCGTGCTCTCTCTGGAGCAAATCGAGAAGGATCTGCTAAATCCAGAATCCGAAACCTATTTTGTCCTTAATGAAGATCAAGAAATCTGTGGTTTTCTCAAGATCAATTGGGGTCAAGCGCAGACGGAGCCAGTAGAGATGGAAAAATCCTTTGAGATCCAACGGATCTATGTCAAAAAGGAATGTCATGGGGCTGGTTTCGGCAAGGAAATGTTTACCTTTGCGCTGGATCAAGCGAAGGACCGTGGCTTTGAGTGGGCCTGGCTAGGTGTCTGGGAACGCAATTTTAAGGCGCAAGATTTTTACTACCGCTTTGGATTTGAACGATTTAGTGAACACCAGTATATTACCGGAGATACCGTTGATATAGATTGGTTGTTGAGAAAGAAATTGACCTAGAATGGACAAGAATCTTCTATTCTAGAGAAGGGGAGGTTACTAGACCTACCTAAGCCAGCCTCGAGTTGGAAAACACAAAATGAAAGGATCTAAACGAGGGTCAAAGAAAATCTAGGAAAGTCATCAAGATTTCAGCATTGCCCTTGGTATCTTACATATGTTAGTTAGTTATAAATGGTTAAAAGAATTGGTGGACATTGATGTGCCATTACGAGAGTTGGCGGAGAAAATGTCAACCACAGGGATCGAAGTAGAGGGTGTGGAATCACCAGCTGCTGGTCTCTCAAAAATTGTTGTCGGAGAAGTCTTGTCTTGTGAAGATGTGCCAGAAACTCATCTTCATGTCTGCCAAGTCAATGTGGGTGAAGAAGAAACCCGTCAAATCGTCTGTGGAGCACCAAATGTGCGCGCTGGCATCAAGGTTATGGTGGCTCTTCCAGGTGCCCGCATCGCTGACAACTACAAGATCAAAAAAGGGAAAATCCGCGGTCTTGAGTCACTTGGGATGATCTGTTCACTTGGTGAGTTGGGCATTTCTGACTCCGTTGTACCAAAAGAATTCGCAGATGGCATCCAAATCTTGCCAGACGATGCGGTTCCAGGTGAGGAAGTCTTCTCCTATCTCGACTTGGATGATGAAATCATCGAA
>CAUTRO010000086.1:0-5831 GCA_963540685.1 uncultured Streptococcus sp. | reverse complement strand
ACAGAAGCCCATTTTCAGGTGGCAGGGGCTTTGGAGATGATCCACACAGGAAGCCTCATTCACGATGATCTACCGGCGATGGACAATGACGATTACCGTCGGGGGCAATTGACCAACCACAAGAAATTTGGAGAAGACTTGGCGATTTTAGCAGGGGATGCGCTTTTTCTCGATCCTTTTGGGCTGATAGCTGCGAGTACCCTTTCAGATAAGGTCAAGGTCTCTTTGATCCTCGAATTGTCGGACGCTTCCGGTAGTCGTGGAATGGTAGCTGGCCAAGTTCTTGATATGGAAGGGGAGCAGAAACAGCTCACTCTAGCAGAATTGCAGACCATCCATGCCAATAAGACGGGACGACTCCTTGCCTATCCATTCATCGCAGCAGCCTCGATTTTAGAGTTGCCAGCAGACATTGGTCATCTTCTAGAAACAATTGGGAAAAAATTAGGCCTAGCTTTTCAAGTGCGGGATGATATTTTGGATTTGGTAGCTGATTTTGAAGCTCTGGGTAAGACTCCTCAAAAGGACTTAGTGGCAGAGAAATCAACCTATCCAGCCCTCTTGGGGTTGGAAAAATCAAAAGCTTTGCTGGCAAGTGAATTAGATGCTTGCGAGGACTTATTGGATCAGATTAGAGCTTCCTACGAATTTGATCCGCAAGCGATCAAGAAATTAATAGAAGGATTACGAATACATGGCTAAGGAAAGAGTGGATGTATTAGCCTACAAACAAGGCCTATTTGATACACGCGAACAAGCTAAAAGAGGGGTGATGGCCGGTCTTGTCGTTGCCGTTATCAATGGCGAGCGCTTTGATAAACCCGGTGAAAAAATTGATGAAGCGACCGAGTTGAAACTAAAGGGTGAAAAACTCAAGTATGTCAGCCGTGGCGCAATGATCCTCGGGTTGTCTCGATGGAACAGTTTAATTTCCGCTATGCCCAACCAGATGATTTTGAAGCGACACCGAGCTTTGCGAGTATTGATGTCAGCTTTATTTCCTTGGACTTGATTCTGCCAGCCCTTTATCGGATTTTGGAAGATCATGGACAAGTGGTGGCACTGGTTAAACCCCAGTTTGAAGCAGGACGCGAGCAGATTGGAAAAAATGGGATCATTAAGGATTCGAAAATTCATTTAGCGGTCCTTGAAAAGGTCTCTGCATTTGCAGGGACTCATGGCTTTTCCGTGATGGGAGTTTATTATTCCCCTATCCAAGGTGGCCATGGTAACATCGAATTTTTAATGTATCTAGAAAAAAAAGAAGAGAAAACAAAGCCGACGACGGAGCAGCTGGAGGCTGTTGTGGAAGAGGCACACAAGGAATTTAAACATGAAGAGTAAGAATATCAGATTAGAAAAAATTCGTCGATTTATTCGCGATCATGAAGTGGGGACACAAGAAGAGATCGTTGAACATTTGAAAGAAGAAGGCATCTCAGCTACCCAAGCGACGGTATCACGGGATATTAAAGAATTGGGCATCGTAAAACGCCCTTTGAAAGACATGACCTATGTCTATGAGTTGCCACGCAAGCACCACCAAGGGATTGGGATGATTGAAAGCAATATCTTGTCTCATCGTCGCATGGGAGAATATGTCAATTTCACCATGGTTCCAGGGACGGCTCCTTTGGTCAAACGTCGCTTGCGGGAGATTTATAAGGATCATATCTTTAGTATTGTCGCAGATGATGATACGATCTTGTTGATGGCTTATTCCGCACCAGAAGCAGAAGATATCCTCAAATCAATCTTTGGGTGGTAAGAGCCTATGCTATTAGAAATTTCGATTAAGAACTTTGCCATTATCGAAGAGATTTCCTTAAATTTTGAAAAGGGAATGACGGTACTGACAGGGGAAACAGGTGCAGGGAAATCCATTATTATTGATGCCATGAACATGATGCTGGGAAGCCGTGCTACGACGGATGTCATTCGACACGGCGCCCCAAAAGCTTAAATCGAAGGCCTCTTTGCCGTCGATAGTAATCGCCTCTTGACGGCTCTCTTTGAAGAGCAAGGGCTAGAGTGGACCGATGAGTTGATCATTCGCCGAGAGATCCTGCAAAATGGACGAAGTGTCAGTCGGATCAATGGCCAAATGGTAAATTTATCGGTCTTAAAAGCAGTCGGGCAACACCTGGTGGACATCCATGGCCAGCATGATCAGGAAGAACTCATGCGCCCCCAATTGCATATCACCATGCTAGATGAATTTGGAGACGCAGCCTTTTTCCAAACCAAGGCTGCTTATCGTCAGACTTTTGAAGACTACAAACGCCTGCGCAAACAAGTGGTGGAACTCCAGCGCAACCAGCAGGAAAACAAAGCCCGTATTGAGATGTTAGAGTTTCAAATTGCAGAGATTGAGGCAGCTTCCTTGGAAGTAGATGAGGATGTGCGTCTGGAGCAAGAACGCCAACGCCTGCTCAATCACAAGATGATCGCAGATACCCTTACCAATGCCTATACCATGCTGGATGCGGAAGATTTTTCCAGCCTAGCCAATGTTCGATCAGCCATGAATGATTTGGAAAGCATCGAAGAATATGATCCCAGCTACAAAGAGCTCTCAGGCCAGCTTGCGGAAACCTTCTATGCCCTTGAGGACATTACCAAACGCTTAGAAGATGTGGTCGATGGTCTTGAATTTGATGGCAATCGTCTCATGCAGGTCGAGTCGCGCTTGGACTTGATCCATTCCATCACACGCAAGTATGGTGGCCAAGTCAAGGATGTCTTGGAATACCTGGCACAAATTACGAAAGAATATAGCCTCCTCACCGGAAGCGACCTCTCATCTGAGGAATTGGAAAAAGAACTCAAACGTTTGGAAAAGAGTTTGGTCACCTTGGCTCAAGAATTGAGTGATCAGCGGCATGCCCTGGCCCAAGCTTTGGAAAATGAAATCCAACAAGAATTAGCGAACCTCTACATGGATAAGGCACGCTTCCAGGTGCGCTTTAGCAAGGCTAAGTTTAATCGTGAAGGAAATGAGGCTGTCGAATTTTACATTTCAACCAACCCAGGTGAGGACTTTAAACCGCTGGTCAAGGTAGCATCCGGCGGAGAATTGTCACGTTTGATGTTGGCTATTAAGTCTGCTTTTTCTCGAAAAGAAGAAAAAACCAGTATTGTCTTTGATGAGGTAGACACAGGAGTTTCTGGGCGCGTGGCTCAAGCCATCGCAGCGAAAATTCATAAGATTGGTCAAAACGGCCAAGTGCTTGCCATTTCCCATCTACCTCAAGTTATTGCAGCAGCAGATTATCAATTCTATATTGAAAAGATCAGTGATGCACACTCTACTGTATCCACAGTACGTCTACTCAATAGAGAAGAACGAATCGAAGAAATTGCTAAGATGCTGGCAGGTGAGGATCTAACGGAAGCTGCCCGTCAACAAGCAGAGCAACTTCTCAAGCGTTAAGAGAGAAAGAAGGTTTATAACCATGTCAACATACTTTGTCGTCGGAGATATTCACGGGAAAGCAGAGATGCTCGAAGAGCTTATGAAAGAGTGGGATGGAAAAGCCCAATTAGTTTTCTTAGGAGATTTGATCGACCGGGGAGAAGATAGTAGAAAGTCCATCGAGATCGTAAAAGACTACGTAGACCACCACGGAGCTGTTTGTCTTTCTGGCAACCACGAGTACATGTTTTTAGCTTGGTTGGACAATCCAGAAGAGCGCTATGATCACTATCGAAGAAATGGTGGCGATACGACCATTAATTCTCTATTGGGACGCCCACTCGATGCTCCTGTAGATGGAATTGCGGATGCACAGGCAGTAGAGAGCACGGTTCCTGAATTGGTTGCCTTCATCCGCAGTTTACCCTTTGATTATGAGACGGAGAACTATTATTTTGTCCACGCCGGTGTGGATTTAACCCTTGAAAATTGGCGGGAAACCAGTGACTACCAAAAGGTCTGGATCCGCAAACCATTCCATGAAGCGGAGAATCAGACAGATAAATGGATTGTCTTTGGCCATACACCGGTCTATGGACTGCTCAATGAGTCAGTCGGTACCGAAAATCTTTGGATTTCAGATCAGAAAATGGGGATCGATGGAGGTGCGGTTTACGGAGGAGTTCTCCATGGACTACTCCTAGATGAAAAGGGTATTGTCCAAGATCATGTCCTTCACAATACCGGCTTCTCTGCTGCAGACGACTGAGGGCGTAGAACTAGATATCTTTCACTGCAAAACCCTGTATTTTTTGATATAATGAAAGCAGAACATTCATAGGAAGAGTATAGAAATATATGGCAAATATTAAAATAGTTACAGACTCATCTATTACAATCGAGCCAGAAGTGGTTGAAGAATACGGGATTAGCATCGTACCACTTTCTGTAATGGTAGATGGAGTCCTTTATTCAGACAGTGAGTTGGCCCAAGGGGATTTCCTACGCTTAATGCAGTCTAGCAAAAATCTACCCAAGACTAGCCAACCTCCTGTTGGTGTCTTTGCAGAGATGTATGAAAACTTAGCTACAGATGGAGCCCACATTGTTTCAATTCACATGTCCCATGCCTTGTCAGGGACTGTTGAAGCCGCTCGTCAAGGAGCTACATTATCAGGGGCAGATGTCACAGTAATTGATAGTAGCTTTACAGACCAAGCCATGAAATTCCAAGTCGTTGAAGCCGCCAAGTTGGCCAAAGAAGGAGCTGATTTAGACACTGTCTTGGCCCGCATTGAAGAAGTGAAAGAAAAGACCGAGTTGTACATTGGCCTTTCTACTTTAGAAAATCTTGTCAAAGGTGGTCGCATTGGCCGCGTGTCAGGACTTTTAAGCTCTCTTCTCAACATCCGTGTGGTGATGGAAATGAAGGATCACCAGTTAGAACCAATCGTCAAAGGGCGGGGGAACAAGACCTTTAAGAAGTGGTTGAATGAACTGGTTGAGAAATTATCCCACCGCAAGGTTGCTGAGATCGGGATTTCTTATGCAGGAACGCCCGACTGGGCCAATGAAATGAAGGCTCAGTTGCAATCACTGGTTGAAACAGCGATCCCTGTTCTTGAAACAGGATCCATTATTCAAACCCATACGGGTGAGAATGCATTTGCAGTTTTGGTCCGTTACGAATAAGCTGAATAAAAGTTTGAAAAAACAGGTTTAGTACTTGACCTAAAGGCTTTTTTTAGATATGATAGTACTGTTAAGGCGTAAAGCCTAAAAAAATTTGGAGGATTTGTTAAATGGCTAACAAACAAGATTTGATCGCAAAAGTAGCAGAAGCTACAGAATTGACTAAAAAAGATTCAGCAGCAGCAGTTGACGCTGTATTTGCAGCAGTAACTGAATACCTTGCAGCTGGTGAAAAAGTTCAATTGATCGGTTTTGGTAACTTTGAAGTTCGTGAACGTGCAGCTCGTAAAGGTCGCAACCCACAAACTGGTAAAGAAATCAAAATCGCAGCTTCTAAAGTTCCAGCATTCAAAGCTGGTAAAGCTCTTAAAGAAGCAGTTAAATAATTGTGATTTACAAAAGTTCCTTCTAGCTTACTAGAAGGAATTTTTGTTTTGTAGTACTTTCTAGACAGGGCCTATAAATAGGAGTATAATAGAAAAAAGTGAGAAATGGAGGGTGGACCATGAGATGGATTGTTGGAATCTTTGTTCTGCTCATGATTAAGCCAATTCTTTATCTATTGAAAGGTCTCTGGTTTATTGCGGAACTCTTCTTTATGTTCCTCTTTGTCAAAGTCTTACTAGGAACCATGAGGTGGATCCTTAGTTGGGGAAGTTAAGAATAGAAAACAAAAGAGAGTGGGACAGAAATCGGTAATTCGTTAGAATTCGATTTCGTCGTC
>CAUTRO010000085.1:0-5872 GCA_963540685.1 uncultured Streptococcus sp. | reverse complement strand
TAGCGATTGACTGCACAGAAGTAGAGCAGGTGATCTCAGATATGCTCACGGATGATAGTTTCTTCCATTTTGAGATTTTTGGGGACAATTACCATACAGAACCCATCATCGGTTTTGCATGGGGGACAAAAGGTCAGCTCTACGCTAGCACTGATACCAGTTTGTTACAAACACCGATCTTTAAAGAATTTCTTGAAAAAACGCCACTTAAGGTCTATGACTTCAAGCGGGCCAAGGTCTTGCTCAGCCACTTAGGCATTACCCTGCAAACGCCGGCTTTTGACAGTCGTTTGGCCAAGTATCTCTTGTCGACCGTAGAGGACAATGAAATTTCAACCATTGCGAGTCTCTATAGTCAGATTGCATTACCGCTCGATGAAGTGGTTTATGGCAAGGGGGCCAAAAAAGCCATTCCAGAAAAGGGAGTTCTATTAGAGCATTTGGCACGTAAAGTTGCTGTTCTACTAGACACGGAAGAGCCCATGATGGAGCAGTTGCAAGCCCATGACCAACTAGATTTGCTCTATGATATGGAGCAACCACTAGCAGCTGTTTTGGCCAAGATGGAAATCGCGGGGATTAAGGTAGAACGCCAGACCCTAGAAGACATGCAGGTGGAAAACGAAGCAGTCTTGGAACGCTTGACCCAAGAAATCTACGAGTTAGCCGGAGAAGAATTTAACATCAATTCTCCAAAACAATTGGGGGTCATCCTCTTTGAAAAATTGGAACTTCCTCTTGAATATACCAAAAAGACAAAAACCGGCTATTCAACTGCTGTCGATGTCTTGGAACGCCTGGCTCCAATTGCACCGATTGTGTCTAAGATTCTTGGATACCGCCAGATTGCTAAGATTCAGTCGACCTATGTCATCGGGCTTCAAGACTGGATTTTGGAAGATGGGAAAATCCATACCCGCTATGTACAGGATTTGACGCAGACCGGCCGTTTGTCCAGTGTGGATCCCAATCTGCAAAACATCCCTGTCCGTTTGGAACAAGGTCGTCTCATTCGTAAGGCTTTTGTTCCAGAAGAGGAAAATAGTGTCTTGCTCAGTTCGGACTATTCACAGATCGAATTGCGGGTCTTGGCCCATATTTCGGGAGATGAGCATTTGATTGATGCCTTTCAGCATGGGGCAGATATCCATACATCGACTGCTATGCGGGTCTTCAATATTGAAAAACCAGAAGATGTGACAGCAAATGACCGACGCAATGCCAAGGCAGTAAACTTCGGCGTGGTTTATGGAATTTCCGATTTTGGCCTGTCTAACAACCTAGGGATCAGTCGAAAAGAAGCTAAAGCCTATATTGAGACTTACTTCGAACGCTACCCTGGCATCAAGGACTATATGGAGAAAGTGGTGCGGGAAGCGCGTGACAAGGGCTATGTCGAGACCCTCTTTAAGCGTCGCCGGGAAATTCCAGATATCAATTCTCGCAATTTCAATGTCCGAGGATTTGCGGAGCGGACGGCCATCAACTCACCAATTCAAGGATCGGCAGCAGACATCTTGAAAATTGCCATGATCCATTTGGATGAAGCGTTAGAAACAGGGGGATACAAGACCAAGATGCTCCTTCAGGTCCACGATGAAATCGTCCTTCAAGTGCCAAAAGAAGAGTTGTCCAAGATGAAGCAGTTGGTCAAAGAGACCATGGAATCCGCTATTGAGCTAGCGGTTCCGTTGGAAGCTGATGAGAACGAAGGCATAACATGGTATGAGGCTAAATAGGATTGAGTTTGTTCAAGATAGAAAGCGGTAGGAGACTTTTAAGTTTCCTACCGCTTTTAAAAACAAAAAAACTTGCAATACCGTCCGTATTGTTATACTATTTAAAGAAAGAAAACGCATACAAAAAGGAGATTCATATGGCTTATTCTTTTCGCAATCCTAGTGATGGCGTTATCAAACATTACCTAGAAACTAGCAAGATCATCGCCGTAGTCGGACTATCTGACCGTGAGGATACGACCAGCCATCGTGTCAGCAAGGAGATGCAAGAGCGGGGCTATCGGATTATTCCCGTCAATCCTCGTGCGGCAGGAGGCCAGATCCTTGGGGAGACGGTGTATGCCAGCTTACAGGAAATTCCTTTCCTCGTGGATATCGTAGATATTTACCGTCGTAGTGAATTTTTACCAGATGTAGCGCGTGATTTTATTGAGACAGATGCCAAGATCTTCTGGGCCCAATTGGAACTGGAAAATCAAGAAGCAGAAGAAATCCTTCGTGGAGCTGGACGAGAGAATATCGTCATGAACCGCTGTATCAAACGCGAGCATACCCGACTGATTTTGGGGGACTCCCTATACGGCTTATAAATGACAAAAACCCTTCTGTCTCTAACAGTAAATAGTTAGAAGAAAACCCCAGCAGGAAACTGGGTTTTCTTCTATATTCTTAGTCCTGTTCAGGACTTGGATGGCCTGTGAAATGGCGAGGCCCTTGTTTGATCTGCTTGATTTGATCGTAAAATGCAATTTGGCAGTTGATAAAGTAAGGCATCGTATAAAAACCAATGACATCGCGCGTGAAGTAATTCAGGAAGTACCAACCAAACAAGGTTAGATCGAGCATGAGGCGATTGCTACGGAAGCCCTTCATCGTTTCGCGACTTTGACGAAGCACTCCCAAAGCTCCCTTATAGTCGCCGTCTCGTAATTGCTCGTAGAGGATCAATTCGACAAGGCTGAGACTATAGTACTGTGGAAGGTACAAGAGGAGGCCAAGCAGGCCAAGAGCGACACCAGCTGTCATCAGAGGCATTTGACGCATCATGGCCTGAAATTCAGGACTGGCAGCTGTCAAAGTGCTGGGATTGCTGACCTTTTCGTAAATAGCCAAGAATTGACTGCTAGCATAGGTGCTGATGAGACTTGCAGCAAAGAGAATGAGACCCCATAAAAAGAGGATGGCTTGCTTCAAGAACAAGGTGATGAAGACAGGGGTGAAGCGATCTTGATGAAAGATATCCAAGACCCGTGCTCGGCGTTCAATCTTGGGATTGATCGCGTCCAGATAGCTAAAGGTCGCGCCAACCACTAAAATGGAGATGATGAAGGAAACAACAGAAGGAAAGAGCTGTAGCTGTATCATATAGATACTTGCTTGCTGCAAGGTCATATCCGGTAGTAGATCGATCAGATCTTGCCCGCTTAAGAGAAAGTTAGCAAGAATAGTCAACAGGACCGGCAAGGCAAAAAGAATAGCTAAGCCCGGTTGCTGGACTTGCATGGTACGTGCCCGGAGGCGAATCAATTTAAGGTTCATAGATGACACTCTCTTCATAGTAGTACTTTTTATTATAACATAAGTCCGTGACAGAGCTGGTAAAATTTGGTACAATCGAACAGGTGCTCACAGGAAAGCTGTGACAGGAATAAGAAGGCTGGGACTGTTTTTCCCAGTACGGAGGTAACCATGACAGATTCACCGATTCAATATCGATTAATCAAAAAAGAAAAGCATACAGGTGCTCGTCTGGGAGAAATTATCACCCCCCACGGGACTTTCCCGACCCCAATGTTTATGCCTGTAGGGACTCAGGCGACTGTTAAGACCCAATCGCCAGAAGAGCTCAAGGAAATGGGCTCAGGAATCATCTTGGCCAATACCTACCATCTCTGGCTTCGTCCAGGGGATGACTTGGTCGCAAAAGCAGGTGGCCTGCACCAGTTCATGAACTGGGATCAGCCAATTTTGACCGATAGTGGAGGTTTCCAGGTCTATTCACTAGCAGATACCCGCAACATTACCGAAGAAGGGGTGACCTTTAAAAACCACCTCAACGGCTCGAAAATGTTCCTCTCTCCAGAAAAGGCCATCTCCATTCAAAACAATCTAGGCAGCGACATCATGATGTCTTTCGATGAATGTCCTCAGTTTTACCAACCCTATGATTACGTGAAGAAATCAATCGAACGGACCAGCCGTTGGGCAGAGCGTGGCCTGAAGGCTCACCGTCGCCCTCATGATCAAGGTCTTTTCGGGATTGTTCAAGGAGCTGGATTTGAAGACTTGCGCCGTCAGTCTGCGCAAGATTTGGTCAGCATGGACTTCCCAGGATATTCTATCGGTGGGCTAGCTGTTGGAGAAAGCCATGAAGAGATGAATGCGGTGCTTGATTTCACAACTCCGCTCTTGCCGGAGAACAAACCTCGCTACCTCATGGGAGTGGGAGCTCCAGACAGTCTGATCGATGGGGTGATTCGTGGAGTGGATATGTTTGACTGTGTCTTGCCGACGCGGATTGCACGAAATGGGACCTGTATGACCAGTCAAGGTCGTCTGGTGGTGAAAAATGCGCAATTTGCTGAAGACTTTACACCACTAGATCACGAATGTGATTGCTACACTTGTAAGAATTACACCCGAGCTTATCTTCGCCACCTCCTCAAGGCAGATGAGACCTTCGGCATTCGCTTGACCAGCTACCACAACCTGTACTTCTTGATTAACCTCATGAAGCAGGTCCGTCAAGCCATTATGGATGACAATCTCTTAGAATTCCGTGAGCATTTCGTTGAAAAATATGGCTATAACAAGTCAGGACGGAATTTCTAGGATGGATCGCGAAAGACTATTAGACTCCTTGATAAAAAAGATCCAGGAAAAAGAATGGCAGACCATTGGGATCTATGGTCATGGTGGTTCAGGAAAAACAACCTTTGCAAAAGTACTCTGTGAACGATTGGACCTCACAAAAGTTAACCTTTTAGAAACAGATCCCTATGTGATTGGAAGTCCAAGAGAATTGGTTGTGCCAAAAGACTCCCCAGGTCAAAAAGTGACCGCATGTCTGTCGAGTGCCCACGAATTGGCTAGTCTAGAACGAGATATTCAAGCCCTTCAAGCGGGAATGGATATACGAACGATTGATCAGCCATGGTGTCCTAGTGTGATATTATCTGGCACAAAGCCTATTCTTATCGTAGAGGGGATGTCGGTAGCCTTTCTTCCTAAGTCCTTATTTGATCAAACTATTTGTTTCTATACAGATGACGAGACTGAATTGGAGAGACGATTGGATAGAGATGTTGCTTGTCGGCATCGGGATGCTGACTTTATTTATCGGACCCACCAAATTAGAAGAAGTCAGTATCGCCAGTACTATAAACCAACTGAGAGCCAAGCGAACA
Organism: uncultured Streptococcus sp.; assembly: GCA_963540685.1. Classification (GTDB taxonomy): domain Bacteria; phylum Bacillota; class Bacilli; order Lactobacillales; family Streptococcaceae; genus Streptococcus. The sequence goes on along the minus strand of CAUTRO010000085.1, from coordinate 726 downwards.
TTCTTGTCAACACATCACAAAATCAGTTTCGTATTGAAAAAGAATAGAAAGTCCTATAGACACAGTGTTGAGAACCTTGGTAAACTATTTTTATCCTAAAACAGTTTAAGTGATGATGAAAAAGTTTGAATGATATACTAGCAGACTGAAGGAAAAGTCCATTTTGGACAATATTCTTCAGTCTTTTCTTTTATTATATAGTGACTAACTTCAAAATGGAAATTTGTCTATTGCTGGTAGGGTTTATCTATATTCTGATACTAGTAGGTTACTTTAAACATACCGTGAAACTTTCCGCTGTGAGAAAAGTACTAGAAACTTGACAGTTTCTAGTACTCGGGAGTTTTGGAACCTAAGTTCCAAAACTAAGTCATGGAACTTCTACGAAGTTCGCTGACGTCCGTACTCACCTAAGGAAAGTTTCTAGGAGTACTTTGTCTTCAAGTTGAAGTTCTGCTAACTAAAAAGTAGAACTTTTTTCTATTAAATGACAATATTTTACAGCAAGTTCATTTTCGAAAACATTTTCATTAAAAAAACGAAAAAAATCTGTTCAAATCCCTTGCATTGAGCCTTTCATTGTGTTAAACTACTATGGTGCTGTGAAAAACAGCTATTAGCTTTGATGCAAGAGGTTGCGACACGCTCGGTTGCATTGCCACGCAACACGCGTCGGTTTTCTTGTGGAGCTAGCCTATTATCTTAAATAGACGAAAAGGAGAAAAA
>CAUTRO010000084.1:0-5875 GCA_963540685.1 uncultured Streptococcus sp. | reverse complement strand
TTTAAAGTGTCCAGAGGCAGATAGGTCGTGGCGTTTTTAGCTCCAAAAAGGACTAGGCTAGTAATGATACCGACATGTAAGAATTGATCTAGCGCAAAAGTCCAAGAAGTTTTCAGTTTTAACGTTTTTTGAAGCCATGGCTTACCAGCATCTATTCCCGCATGAGTTAGCAAAATGATCAAGCAAATCCACCACAAGTCTAGATGAACAAGCACCACAACAATAAGAGGCAAAGCAACATAGAGAATATGAAGCACCAGCACTTTCGGATCCTGATCCTTATGATCCGCCATCTTTTGGCTTTGAAAATAATAATCTGATAACAAATGACAAATCAACAAGAGAATCAAATAGGGATTCGTTACAATATTAGATAATCCGGTCATGGCCATCTCCTTTCGCTAGAGCTTGGATACTCGCTAGGGCAGCTGTTCTCCCCCGTAAATACACACGAATGCTACTGCTTTTCAAACGTTTTGACAAAGCACTTGGTTGGATGGCTAGTGATTGGGCCAATTCCTGCTGACTAAAGGTTTCGCTATAGACAGATCTCTGTAAAAGATCAAGCAGGATTTCTTCCTGACTGCCACGCCAACCCGAACGAATGGCCTCTCCTGATGCAATGAGGGCGTTCACCAATAAGTCCTTACTGTCGTTTCCACTTGAAAAATAGATCTGGGTATTGCCATAATCATTTTTCTGATGAACTAGATTGATGGCTGCGCGTGCGTTCCAATAGGCTGGACCATCTGCCCCAATACTTTGCAAGGGATCAATGGCCGTTACAATCTCTCCAAGTCCGATACCAAAACGTAGTTGAGTCGGGCTTAGTTCTGAACGCAGGGTATCAATGATTTGAAACACTGGAGCATCCACTTTTAAAAGCGCCTGAAACTCATCGCCTAGGGTCAAAGTAAAACAGGATGACAGGTAATCTCCAAAAAGTTCATTCATCTTTTGCAGAGTTTTTTCTAACTGTTTTTGCAGGTTGAAACGTTCTTGAACCATTTTTGAATCAATGACATCTGCAATCAAAGCAAGATACATAAGCCCACCTCCTTATGTCTATTATAACGAAAAAAAACAAAAATGTCTATTATAACAGACATTTATTAAAATTGCCGTTATAATAGACATCAAAACATGATAAAAACTTATTTCACTTTTTCTTCTTCGTAGTCGCCATTGCTACATACGACTTGCTTCCCGCCACCACGGACTTTCTTTTCAACCAAATACTGACCACATTTTGGACAGTCACGGCCGATGGGCTTGTCCCAAGAAGTGAATTCACATTCTGGGTAGCGATTGCAGCCATAGAAGATACGGTTCCGTTTTGTTTTACGCTCGATGATTTGTCCCTGATGACAGTTTGGACATTCCACCCCAATTTCTTTGACAATCGCTTGGGTATGGCGACAATCTGGGAAGTTGCTACAAGCATAGAACTTACCATAACGTCCTAATTTGATGACCATGGGACTTCCACAGACTTCACAATCAAAACCAGCTGGTTCATCTTTGATTTGGATTTTTTCCATCTCTTCTTCAGCCTTTGCGACTTCTTTAGAGAATGGTTTGTAGAAGGCATCAATCACCTTTTGCCACTGCTCTTTCCCAACTTCGACATCATCCAGTTTTCCTTCCATCTCAGCAGTAAAGGTTACATTAACGATATCAGGGAAGAATTCAACGATCAATTTATTGACGATTTCCCCTAGTTCCGTTGGTTCAAACCGTTTGGCTACAAGCTTCACGTAGTATCGTTTTTGAATGGTCTCAATGGTCGGAGCATAGGTTGAAGGACGGCCTACTCCATTTTCCTCCAGCGTCTTAATCAAGGTCGCTTCAGAATAACGGGCAGGTGGTTGGGTAAAGTGTTGCTCAGGTTTGCTATTGACCTGAGTGACGGTATCGCCCTCTACCATATCCGGCAACATCTTGTTTTTGTCTGAATCGTTATAAATCGCTAAATAACCGTCAAATTTCACCTGACTCCCATTCGCTGTATATTGAACCCCATTTTGACCTAACCGAACATTCATGGTATCAAAGACAGCTGCGGTCATCTGGCTAGCGACAAAACGATTCCAGATCAAGGTGTAGAGCTTGAGCTGATCCTTGTCTAGATACTTGGCAATTTTCTCAGGCGTATTGTGGACGCTAGAAGGACGAATGGCTTCGTGGGCATCTTGCGCACCGGAAGCATTCTTCACCCGACTACCGTGCTTAGAATACTTCTCTCCAAAGCGATCTACGATAAAGTTAGCTGCTTCATTTTGCGCAACCGGACTAATCCGTGTGGAATCGGTACGCATGTAAGTGATCAAACCTTGAACACCTGATCCAATATTGATTCCTTCGTACAACTGTTGCGCTACCATCATGGTCTTACGTGTACGGAAATTGATCTTATTGGCAGCATCCATCTGCATAGAAGAAGTTGTATATGGAAGTGGCGCATTCCGACGACGCTCTTTCTTTTCAACTTTTTCGACAGTGAAATTCTTACCATTTAAGCGATCAAGGACAGCTTTCACCTCTTCATTGGTGTTGAGCTTCATCTTCTTGCCATCAATCCCATAAAAACTAGCTTGGAATTGTTTGGTTCCTTTTTTGAAGACGCCATCAATGGTCCAGTATTCTTCCGGCTTGAAATCATTAATTTCATTTTCACGATCAATGATTAATTTAAGAGCAACTGATTGCACGCGCCCTGCAGAAAGACCTTTTTTGACCTTTTTCCAAAGAATTGGGGAGATCGAGTACCCTACAATCCGGTCCAAGACCCGACGCGCTTGTTGGGCATCAACTAGGTCCGTATTGATTTTACGCGGTTCTTTGAAGGCATTTTTGACCGCATCCTTAGTAATTTCATTAAAGACAACTCGGTTCTTTTCATTGGCATCCAAGTTTAAAATATGGGCTAAATGCCAAGAAATAGCTTCTCCCTCACGGTCCGGGTCACTCGCGAGAAAGACTTGTTTGGCCTTTTTAGCCTCTTTTTTCAAATCATTGATCAAGGGGCCTTTTCCGCGAATATTGATGTACTCCGGTTCATAGTTGTTGTCGAAGTCAATCGACATGGTTGATTTTTTCAAATCTCGAATATGACCCACACTGGCCATTACTTTATAGTTACGACCAAGATATTTCTCGATTGTTTTCGCCTTAGCAGGAGACTCCACAATCACCAAGTTTTTCTTGGTTGTACTGCTTTTCTTTTTTGCTTTTGTTACCACGTTTTATCCCTCTGTATTGTATAAATCTCATTGAGTTTAATACATTTTAAGAAAGATGTCAACTAGGAACTTCTCCTATAGGAAAATCACCATTCGTATTTCAATTCGTCAAGAATATCCTGGCCTGATGTGACAAGCTTTGCGCCTTCTTGAATCAAGTGGTGGCAACCAGCAGATTTTCCATCTATAATATTTCCTGGAATAGCAAAGACGTCACGTCCTTCTTCCATGGCTCGCTCACAAGTAATCAAACTTCCAGAACGAAGTCGCGCCTCTGCTACAATCACGGCTTGACAGAGTCCCGCAATGATGCGATTTCTCTCAGGAAAATGAAACTTAAGCGGTGCCTGTCCCGGCCCATACTCGCTCAAGACAAGATGGTGTTCGCTCATGTGTGTCTGTAATCTTTGATTGCTCTTAGGATAAAAGACATCCAGACCCGTTCCAATTACTCCGATAGTCTTTCCACCATTGCGAATGCTGGCATAATGCGCCGTCGCATCAATCCCCTTAGCAAGTCCACTAACAATGACCAATTCATTCCCGAGCTCCTTAATAATTTTCTCTACCGAACGAACTCCTTCTCGCGTCGTCTCCCTGGCTCCCACTACTGCTATTTTTGGTTCTGCTAACAAATTCAGATTTCCTTGGTAAAAGAGTAAAACAGGGGGATTGTATATCTGCATCAATGATTCTGGATAGGCTGAATCAAAAATGGATAGGGAGGAAAAACGTTCAAATTCTTTGCGTAACTGCTCTTCATCCAGTTGTCGGTATTGCTCCACAAATCGGATGATACTACGACAACGAGCCAACCTAGCCATCTCTTCTAAACTAGGATAGGATTGCTCTTTCTTACAGTAGGCCAAGACTCTCAAGACTTGCTCATTTGATAAACCGGCTGCTTTTAATTTATAGATTTCAAATTTCTCCATGGTCACCTTCTACTTCCTCTTACTTATCTATTCGAAAAAGAAAAGAAAAAAAGCTCTATTTCTAGAACTTTTTTTGACTGGTAGAAGAATAAAAGTAAGATGCGGCTCCAAGGAGGTTGCTCTCATTATGGAAACGAGCAGCTTGGATAGGTAAAGCTTCAAATGTATCAGGATCTTTCTGAGCAAGCAAATTTTGGTATTGGTAAATAATACCAGAGATCAGTTTTTCTTGAATACTAATCCCTCCTCCAATCGTCACTTTCTCAAGCAAGAGCAAGGTTTGAAGATTGAAAATCAAAATGGCAATATCGCGACAATAAGCCTGAAACAAGGAATCTAGTTCCTCATTGACTCCTTTATAGATTTCTTTAAAAACAGCAAGACCATCCGCCTTGTCAAGGTTCAACAGTTGACTAGCTTTCTCAACGAAATGAACAGCTGAACCAGTGTTTTCCAAAAGATTAGAAATTCCTTGAAAAAAGAGTTCTCGATGAAAGCGTCGATCTTCTGGTGTCCTTTCCGACGGATCAATCGATCGACCACGAAAGTGTTCTGTGAATTGCCAGCTGTTCAATAGCTCTCCATTAGAAAGAAGGGCAAGACCAACTCCTGTCCCCAAGACCAAGGTAGCTCCGCAAGGACAATCTTGAAGGTTACCAAGTCTTGCTTCTGCTAGACCTGCTGCATCACCATCATTTATAATGGTTACTGGTAAATCAAAGGTTTGCTTCAGCCTACTAGCCAAGGGAATGTTTCGCAAATAAGGGATGAGACCGCCTCGAAAAACAAAGCCAAGGGTCTTTTGGATCTCACCAGGACAAGAAATGGCGATTCCGTCAATTTGTTCCCGAACAGGATCAACAATTTCTTCTAATCCTTGCCAAAACTCCTCAATTGTAGGTGGCGTCGGGATCTTATCTGTATGAACCAAATGATCGTTCTGATCCATCAGACCGTACTTGATAAAGGTCCCTCCGATATCGATGGTTAGTAGCATAGCCTAGTCCTCACAAATCGATTTGATAGGTTCAAATGAACGCCGATGGATAGGCGTTATTCCCAATTTTTGGAGCCCAGCCAGATGCTTGGCGGTTCCATAGCCAGCGTTCTGTGCAAAATCATAGCCTGGATACTCTTGGTCATATGCTCCCATCATCTGATCCCGAGTCACCTTAGCTACAATGGAAGCTGCTGCGATAGACAGGGAATTCGCATCCCCTTTGATGATGGATGTCTGAGAAATAGGAAGATCCAATTTCATGGCGTCAATCAAAAGATGTTGGGGTTGAGGATTTAGCTGACCAATGGCCTCCACCATAGCCAGTTTTGTAGCTTCATAGATATTGACCTGGTCAATCACATGATTATCCTTAATACCGATTCCTATCGCGATAGCATGTTCTAGGACAGCCTCATAGATTTCCTTATGCTTGGACTTTGGAATTATTTTACTATCGTTGAGTCCAGAAATCTTACAAGCTTGAGGCAGGATGACAGCAGCTGCAACAACTGGTCCTGCCAACGGTCCACGTCCCACTTCATCCACTCCTGCAATGAGCTCAATTCCACGTGCATAGCATTCCTTTTCATAGGCCATCATTCCTTCCAAGCGCGCGTCTTCCTCTAAACACTTTTGGATTTCTCTTTTTCGCTTTGCAACCGCTTGGATAATACCAGATCGGATATCCTGTTCCAATT